>CAIVGO010000142.1 GCA_903905445.1 uncultured Bacteroidota bacterium | reverse complement strand
GGAGGTATGGAGTTGCATGGAGAAAATTAAAAAAAGGGGTTCCGCGGAGTAGCTCGGAGGTACGGAGGCGCACGGAGAAAATTAAAAAAAGGGGTTCCGCGGAGCAGCTCAGAGGTACTGAGTTACACGGAGAAAATTAAAAAAAGGGGTTCCGCGGAGTAGCTCGGAGGTATGGAGTTGCATGGAGAAAATTAAAAAAAGGGGTTCCGCGGAGAATCTCGGAGGTGTGGAGGCGCACGGAGAAAATTAAAAAAAGGGGTCCGCGGAGAAGCTCGGAGGTATGGAGTTGCATGGAGAAAATTAAAAAAAGGGGTTCCGCGGAGTAGCTCGGAGGTACGGAGTTGCACAGAGATTTTAAAAACTCCGTGCAACTCCATACCTCCGAGCTACTCCGTGACACTCCTTTTTACCGCCGGAACCCGCCCTTAGGCGCGCCCATACCCGGCAGCCCCATTTTACCCATCGGCGAATTTGCCATTTGGTGCATCATTTTCCGCATATCGTGGAAATTCTTGATAAACAGATTGATTTGCTCCAAAGACTGACCACAACCACGTGCGATGCGTTTTTTGCGACTCAAATTTAACAAATCCGGGTTGCCGCGTTCATCGGGTGTCATGCTGTGGATAATCGCTTCCACGCGGCCCAAGGCTTTGTCATCGATCGGGGCGTCCTTTAAGGCTTTGCCCACACCTGGTATCATACCAATCAGGCTTTTTAAATCGCCCATCTTTTTAATTTGCTGCATTTGACCCAAAAAGTCATTAAAATCAAACTTGTTTTGTTTGATCCGCTTCTCTACCCGTTTCGCCTCTTCCTCATCAAATTCCATCTGGGCTTTTTCCACCAACGACACGATGTCTCCCATGCCGAGGATCCGTTGCGCCATCCGATCGGGATAAAACACATCCAAAGTGTCGAGTTTTTCACCCATCGACACAAATTTGATCGGTTTTCCTACCGTGTATTTGATTGTCAAGGCCGCACCACCGCGGGTATCACCATCCAATTTGGTCAATACCACACCGTCGAAATTGATGCGCTGGTTGAACGCTTCTGCCGTATTTACCGCATCCTGACCCGTCATAGAATCCACGACAAACAGGGTTTCGGTTGGACTGATTGCCTTTTTGACCGCTTCTACTTCGGCCATCATCGCTTCATCTACGGCGAGGCGACCGGCAGTATCCACAATTACCACATTAAATCCGTGTGCTTTGGCGTGTTTAATCGCGTTTTGCGCAATTTCCACCGGATTTTTATTCTCTATTTCTTTATAAATCGGCACTTTGATGCTGTCGCCCAATACCGTCAACTGGTCGATCGCCGCCGGACGGTACACATCGCAAGCCACCAATAAGGGCGAAAGTTTGCGTTGCTCCTTCAACATGCGCGCCAATTTGCCGCAAAATGTTGTTTTACCACTACCCTGCAAACCCGCCACCAACACTACCGCCGGACTGCCCTTGGTATTGATGCCCACACTTTGTCCACCCATCAGCTCGGCCAATTCGTCCATGACGATTTTGACCATCAACTGACCCGGATTTACATTTTTGAGCACGTTTTCTGAGCCCAATGCCTTATCCTTCACTTTATCGGTGAATTCCTTGGCAATCTTATAGTTTACGTCGGCACCCACCAGGGCGCGACGAATCTCCTTAATACTCTCAGCAACATTCAGTTCGGTAATCTTGTTGTTGCCGCGCAGTACCTTAAACGCGGAATCAAGCCGGTCGCTTAAACTCTCAAACATGCGATATCGTAATTAGTATGACTTTATCAAAAAACATCGTAAATGCCTGATTTTAAACAAAATATAAAACCAAAACACCTACACCTTTTAACCGGACAGCAAAATGCATACTTGCACCTACAGCCGGGGCGCAAATATAAGGCAAATTAGGCGCTAAACCATATCCCTCCTTAAAGAGAATGTATGGAACAGCGCTTCCAAGCAAAAATCGGAATTCGGAAATCGAACAAATCGGAAATCAAAACTCCCTACCCTTCCAGCACTGCTTTCAAATTGTCCAAACCCTTGCCCAAATCCTTCCCGAGCATTTGATCCATGTTCATAAACAGCAGCATCACATTCATCGGGTAGGCCATTGCGCTGTCAAAACGCCAAGTCACCTGCGTTTGATGTTCAGAAACCGCTGAAGTAAGCATCGAAGCATCGGCAACACCTGGAAATGGTTTGAAAAAACGCAATTGAAAACCAATGCGCTCCATCGGCTCTACGCTGGTGATTTCCTGCTCGCCAACCCCCACTTTCTTGTTGTCGCTTTCCCAGGAAGACAAAAAACCAACCGTTCCATCCGTCCCCTTAAAATCTTTTTTCATATTGGGGTCCATGGTTGCCCAAACACTGAAATTGTCTTGATTTTTCAAGAATTTCACATAATCAAACACCGTTTGCAGCGGTTGATCAATTACAATGCTGCGCACTACGGAATAGGATTTTTTTATAAAAAGCGCTGCAATGAGCACAAAAGCAACCAGCCCGAGCAGGAGCAATAGGAGAATGACAAGGAATTTCATATTTTTTGTTTGTTGATTACCAACTATTTGGGCACACTACCACTTCCCATTCGGATTTGCCCACAGCCCCATAGGCGGAATTTCCTCTACAATATCCCAATGCTCCACGATGCGGTTATTGGCGACCCGAAACAAATCGTAATGCGCTACAAACAGGCCATTACCGGCCGCTGGATCGGGGTAACCTTGCGACATCACCAATGCATAATCGCCTTTTGCATATATAAACCGGACGCTTTCATAATACGGTGTACCATCTGGAATGAGCGCTACGGAATCGCGAAATGCAGTGCCGTTCGTTCCCCATCCATTGCGGTGTTGCGCAAATTTAGTCAAGTCGAAATAATTATTCACCTTGCTCCAGTTACCTTTAATAAATAATTCATCTGCGGCGCCTGCCACCAATTTCTTGGTCGCTGCCGTGCTTACCGAAGCCGAAATCAGTTTGTTGCCATTAAATTGGGTAGTACTGTCCATATCACTCACTTCTTTGGCGCGGTTGTTCCAGTGCTCCACAATTCGGCCGTCTTCGAAACGAAAAACATCGAATTGAATCCAGGTAGTTGCCGTATCCACCACACGGCGCGAGTGCATCACCACCACATTACTATCCGTAAAAACCCGTTGAATCGTCAGGGTATCGCCGAATAGTTGGCCATTTTGGACCGCCTGCACAAAGGCGTTGGCGCCATCGGGCAGACGCAGGTCGTGCTGAATAAATTTGCTGCCGCTCAAGTAAGTCACGGGAGCATAGGCCTTTTTGGTTTGGGTGCTTTGCAACACCGCCACCGCCATATCTTGCTGATTCCCTACATCGATGTTGTTGTCATCTACATCCGTTTTATTCCCGGTGTAGTTTTCTGGTCGATCGCAACCCGTTGTGGTCACATTCGCATTGCCCAGGCCGTCGCCATCCACATCTTCATACCAAACCGTTGTGGCACAGGTTTCTTTCGAACAAGCCTGGATCATTAAGTACAAAACAGCCCCAAAGGCTAAAAAGAGGGTATATTTTTTCATAAAATGCAAGATTTTTGTGTGTATGGGGCGGACAAAGGTACACGGATTTTGAAAAACGGTTGGTGCAGAAAGTGCGGGTTGGGTTGCCTTATAGCCTGTTCTTATAAAATACGAATACCTTAACCTAACGAAGCCGCATAAGTATCCCCTAATGGTAACCAAACCCCCGCAATCCGAACTTGCGCTTTTTGTTTTGCCTCTAATTTATTAAAGTTGATTAAAAATGATCGATGGATCCGCCGGAAACCATGTTTTTCCAGCTGTATCGTTAAGTTTTTCAACCTTTCAAGCGTCAACACGGGGCGTTCCATCCCAACAAGGTAAATCTTCACGTAATCGCCCATACTTTCGATGTACAAAATATCGGGTATTATAATTTTCACCTGCTGGTATTCTGAATAAACAAAGAAATGAGGCATTGTAATGGGGACAATGTTTTCTGCTTTTTGGCGCATTGCGTGCAAATCAATGGCTTTTTGCATCGACTTTTTGAAACGATCCAGTGCAATTGGTTTTACCAGATAATCTACTACATCCAGGTCAAAACCCTCATGCGCGTGCTCTTTGTGTGCGGTAGCAAAAATAACCATCGGACGTTCATCGGGCAGGTTTCGAACAAATTGCAAACCGCTCATATCGGGCATATTGATATCAGTCAAAAGTAAATCCACCGCATTTTTATTCAAAAAATCAGCCGCAGCGGCTACGTCGGTGAAGGTGGCGAGCAATTGCAGGTCGGGGATTTCGCGGGTAAATTTTTCAATTAATACAAGCGCAAGTGGCTCGTCGTCTAAGGCAATGAGTGTCATGTTACAGGTAGATTATAAGTTCCACACGATGTTTTTGTCCATCATTTTTAATGTTTAGCAAGTATTTTCCGATATATCCGCGTTCGAGTCGCTGGCGTGTATTTGCTAAACCAATACCCGATTCGGTGCGATTTTCTTCCGTTTTTTGAGGGAAAATATCATTTTCGACTTCCAAAATAAGGCGGTTTGATTCAATTTTTATGGAAATGAAAATGACGCAGGGATATTTGGTCGTGAGCCCGTGTTTGAACGCATTTTCGATAAAAGGAATCAAAATCATGGGTTCAATGGCGCCTTCTATCTTTCCCGCTGGCAAATCAACCTGCAATATAATATTTCTTGGTAAGCGTAATTGCTGAAGCGCTATAAAGTTATGTACGAATTCGAGGTCTTTTTCGAGTTCTATTTTCGGCTGATTGCATTCATACAAGATATAACGTACCATATCCGAAAGTTTGAGCAGCGCTTCAGGTGCTTTTTCAGGATCGGTGAGGGAAAGTGCGTAAAGATTATTGAGCGTATTAAGCAAAAAATGCGGATTAATTTGCGATTTCAAAAGCGCAAGCTCCGCCTCGAGTCGGCGGCGATTGGCATTATTTTCATCCTTTTTTTTCTTTTCAAATTCTGAAAACCCGCGCAGGGCAGAAGCGATTCCAAAAATTAATAGTCCTGATAAAATAGCAGGTAAATAAAGGATGTCAATAAATCGTCCCTCAATTAATTTAGGATTAGGCAGCATCATGGCCTCCCG
>CAIVGO010000141.1 GCA_903905445.1 uncultured Bacteroidota bacterium | reverse complement strand
GACGAGATCATTGACAGTGTTGCCGAGCGTATTCGTTCTATTGGGCATTATGCGCCCGCTACCTTGAAATCTTATTTAGGTTTGACGCACCTCACTGAAGCAAGCAGTGAAAAAAATGACAGCCATGGATTTATCAAAGAATTGTTGGAAGACCACGAAAGCATCATCATCGTATTAAGGGAACATATCAAATCGTTTACTGATGTATTGCATGATGCCGGCTCTGGTGATTTCGTAACCGGACTGATGGAAACGCACGAGAAAATGGCCTGGTTTTTACGGGCGCATTTGGTGGGATAAAAGAACACCGAATTATGAATATTGGAGGGTTACGCTGCTGCATAGCCCTCCAATGTTCTTTTATAGGGCGCGTGGAATCCCAAAACAATATCTTCTTTTGGCACACCAGCCGCTTCCAAACGATGTGCAATTGGGACATCGGTGGCATCTACCTGTATCCAAACTTTTCCATTTATAAGATCAAGGTGGAAGACACAATAGTACACGCGACGTCGATTTTCAAAACCAATGCGCAGCAATTGATAGTGATCTCCCGCTTCGTCAAAAACCAGCTGATTTTCTACTTCGTCGAGATAAGCTAGCCTTATTTGGGCGTATTCCGCTAGCAAGCTTTTGATGATGTTGCGATATTTTTCTATTTTATCCATTTTGAAACGATTATTCGATCTTCGAAATTGGGTGTTCAATCCGCCCATTGTCCTGTTGGATTCACATTACCGCACGATTTTATTTCGCGCAGATAGTACACCGAAAAAAATGCAGATGTTACGCAGAAAAATCTGTGTAACATCTGGGAAAACCAATCTGCGTAACATCTGCGCGAAAAAAGTAGCACAGGTGGGTTCATAAAAATTTAACCACCAAAAATACCACCAAATTACCCAAATTCATTAACTTGCGCAAGATTTATCCGTTTTAATACCCACTGCGCTTCATTTATTTATACTTTAACTTAACTATTTCCAACTGATTTACCGACTGGTAGGTCATAATCCTTTCCGCCTCCGATGAAATTACACAACGTCCCAACTTGTGTAGCTTTCCTGCTATTTTGCCTCTCCGCAAATGCACAGGACCCTGCACTCTCGCAATTTTTTGCCAACCGAACTTACCTCAATCCTGCTTTTACCGGGTTGGAATCTGGGCTGCAACTCACTACCTCTGCCCGCAATCAATGGCTTGCTGCCGACAAAGGGTACAATTTTTTTGCCGCAACCGCCGAATGGCAGGAACCCTGCTGGCGTTCGGGCTTTGGCCTCACGCTCACGCACGCGCAGGAAGGTTTGGCACCTTTGGTATCGTCTTCAGCGGGTTTTTTGTACAGTTACGTGGTGCCTACCACCCGTGGCAACTGGCATGTTGGCTTAAAATATACCTACAACCAGCGCCGACTCGATTGGAGCAGCCTTACCTTTTCCGACCAATTGGATCCCGTTTTTGGCAATATTTACGGCTCGGCAGTCGCGGCAGGCGCCGAAAAGGTGACTTTTCACGATTTTTCGTTCGGCCTGGTGCGGCGCTGGGACAGTAAAATTAAAAGCCGGGGCAGCAAGATGTACAGTTTGCGCTCGCACGTTGGCCTCGCGATCAACCACGCTGCAAGTTTGTTCGGGCAAGGTCCCGATGAATCCTTCCTGCAAACCGGTGTCGAAGTGCCCGCGCGCATTACGTTTCATGCCGGTACCATCATTCCGCTCCAGTTTTTGCAGGGCGTTGGACGCAAAATTACCCTCTCTCCCAATATGCGCTTCGAATCGCAAGGCGCTGATCCACTGAATTTTAACAAAAGTCTTACCCTGTTTTCCGGGGGTGTGTACGTCATTTTTCTCAACCAGTTTACCCTGGGTGGATTGTACAATTCCCGAGCGCCCTTCGCTGGGGCCAAACACACCAATTACTTCACCTTTTCGGCCGGTTTTTCCAGCCAGCCGCAAGGAGCACAAAAGGATGTGTTTTACCTAGGCCTGAGTGTGGATGTGAATGCCAGTGGCCTGGGCATCCGCAGCAACAATGTGTACGAACTCAATTTGCGCTATGCTTTCCGAGGCTTTAAGTCTTTTTGCGACCGCGGGCTGGGCAATGGCGCGGGCAGAGGCGGCGGCCGGGGCAAAAAATCGAACCGCAGCAAGGTACTCGACTGTCCACATTTTGCTTATTAATCCGTTGGTCATCCACGATTAATATTTGTATTCATCCAAGTTTTCCTGTCAATTTTCCCAAAAATTGTTCACTATGAAATATGCTGTTTTAATCGCCTTATGCTGCTTCGGTAGCCTCCTCCAAGCCCAAAACAACAACCCCACCATTGCGCCTTGCGATGGCATGCAAACCGTGTGCGCTACCGGACCCACCTACAATGTGTGCGTCAACATCGTACTCGACCAATCGTATGCAAACCTCAGTAAAATAACCAGTTACGAAATAAAGTGGGGCGATGATTCTCCCAGTACGATCATTCAAACGAATGGCGGACAAGCACAACCGCCGCAGTACCACACCTTCGACCTGGCTGATTTTTACAATACCTGTCAGGAAAAAAAGGAGTTTTACATCACGTTGCTGACCAACCATACCCCCAATACGATCCAGCAAACCAACAGTATTTTCATTTTAACGATTTTGAATCCGCCCATCGCGGGCATTGTTTTGGCAGATGCGGTGCTTTGTACGGGCGAAAGCGTTGCGCTGGCCGATAGTTCTTGTCCGGCTGGATTTTGGAATTCCAACTGGAGTTTTGGCGACGGCACCAACCTGGAAAACTCCATCCAAACCACGCATACCTACAACATGCAAGGGACGTACATCGTAACCCACTCTATTACAAACAGTTGTGGCTCGGATACGACGACTAAAATTGTTTCCGTATTTGATGCGGCGGTCGCGGATGTAAAAGTGGATTCGGGTGCTTTAAACGGCAATTCGGGCGTAATTTGCCTCGGCGGCGGCGGAATTGTCAAGTTAAATGCCGGCGCTTCCCAAAATGGCGTTTTTTACACCTGGACCGTCACCCCTGCCACGGGCTGGGAATGGTGGCCGCCTTCTATGCCGCCACCCACGCCTGCGCCCACGGGTCCGCAACCAAGTATCCATTTTCTGGAGCCGGGTACGTACACAATCAAGGTGCGGGTGAACAACCTGTGCAATTCACCCAGCGAAAAAACGATCGAAATCAAGGCCGTGCAAGCGCCCTTGCTCAATTTGGCACCCCAACCCGATGATTGTCAGGTCTTAATGTATACCCCAAGTCCACTGGTGCCCGGGGCAAAATACAAGATCAACGGGGTAGAAACCAGCACCTTCCCAGTTTCTTTGCCCATTTCTGCCAATCCGTACGCCATCGAGGCCACCCTCACCAACGAATGCGGGGCCCAAACCCAACGCGATACGTTCAACCTGTTCACGGCGCAAGATGTGGCCATTACGGCCCCCGATTCGCTGCTCACGGTATGTACAGGCAGTGCGCCCATCGTATTGAGCGCGGCACCAACGGGAGGTACTTGGAGCGGACAATTTATCAGCCAGGCCGCCGGAAATACCATTTTTACCCCCACCACACCGGGTTTATATGTCCTGAAATACACCCGCGGCGGCGGCATTTGTTTGCGCACGGACCAGGTAAGCATCAAGGTAGAGCAATTGTACAACCTGCAACTGACGCCCCAGCCCGATGAATGTGATTTTGTAAATTACACTCCGCTGCCCAAGGACCCCAATGTGCAATACACCATCAATGGCGTGCCACAAACCAGTTTTCCGGTGACCTTGCAAGTTTCTAACACGCCGTACATTATCGGCGCAGCAGCCACCAACGTGTGCGGCACCCGGACTTTAGCCGATACGTTTGCCATTCTTTCGGCCACACCAGTACAGATCACGGCCCCAAAAGATACCTTGGTTTGTCAAAATTCGGGCGTACTCACGCTCGCGGCCGAACCTGCGGGCGGCACCTGGCAGGGCCAAAATGTGTCTGGATCGGTGTTTAATCCGGCGGCAGGGGGCATTTTTCCCGTCATTTACATTCGAGGAACCGGCAATTGCGAGCGCCGCGACACGGCACGTATTGAAGTAGTTTCGGTCAATATAGAGGCCGGAAACGACGTCTCCAAATGTGTTTCCGACCAGGCTTTTATCCTCAATAGTCCGACCCCTGCTGCGAGCGGAGTGTGGATCGGTCCAGGCGTAAATAGTGCCGGCAATTTTGATCCAGCCGTAGCGGGTGTGGGCAATTTTGTGCTCAATTACCAAATCACCGATACCGTGTTGGGTTGCAGTTTCCGCGATTCGCTGGTGGTGGCCGTGCATCCTTTGCCCCAATCTGACTTTGAACCACCGCTGAATACCTGCATTGGCACCGAAATTCAGTTTAAAAACCTCTCCCAGAGTGCATTTGCCTCCGAATGGGATTTTGGCGATGGCAAAACTTCGGGCCTGGAAGCGCCCACGCACACGTACAGCGATACCGGCACTTTTACCGTAAAACTGCGCGTCACCACCGAATTTGGTTGTTCGGATGAAAAAACGCGCACGGTGTTTGTCACTCGCCCGCCGAACGCCTTTTTTACGCCTTCGGCAAATGAAGGTTGCGCGCCGCTTTCGGTGTCTTTTCAAAACGAAAGCAACGGATATCAGGCCCAATATGCCTGGAAAATTGGCAATTTACCCATTGATACCGCTTTTACACCGGCCCCGCTGCTGTTGCCTGGCGGCTCCAAAGACACCTTTTACATCGTCACCCTGACGGCCAAAAACCTGTGCGCGGAAAAAACCTGGACCGATTCTATTCTTGTCCGCCCCTTGCCCATTGTGGTATTTGGCACGGCAACCGACACCATTTGCACGGGCGGGAAAATCGTTTTTGCCAACACCAGCGCGGGTTTGCCCACGGCTTTTTTCTGGGATTTTGGCAATGGCCAAACGTCCACCGATTCGATTCCGCAACCGATGGAGTACAGCACCGATACCTTGTTTAAAACCTATACCATCCGGCTGATTGCCACCAATGTATGCGGCGCGGATACCCTGGAACACGATATTACCGTACGTCCAGTGGAAGTGCGGGCGTTTTTCAATGTGCCCAATTTGTCGGGTTGTCAGCCTTACACAGCCCAGTTTACGAGTTTTGCCACCCCGGGCGCCCTGATTTCCTGGGATTTTGGCGACGGGAATACTTCCGGAACCAAAAATCCGCAACATACTTTTCAGATGCCGGGTACCTATTTAGTCGTCCAAAAAGCGGCCGATGGTTGCGGGTTCGACAGCACTTCCGCCTTGATAACCGTCCATCCGGCCCCGAAGGTTTCCTTTGATTTTAAAGCCCAATTTTGCCTGAACGATACCCTCCAATTCAACAATACCTCCCCAGATGTGCTTTCGGGTATCGTTTGGGATTTTGGCGATGGCGATTCCTCGTTTTTGTACAGTCCCAGCCATGTTTACGACAGTATTGGGACCAAAATGGTGGTGCTCACGGGCGTTTCGGCGGCGCATGGCTGCAAAACCACCATCAGCAGTCCGGTGACCATTTTGCCGCTACCGGATGTGCGGTTTAGTTTTGATACCCCCGATGGTTGCGTACCCCTGACCGTAAAATTTCAGAACCAATCGAATGCGCCGAGTTATTTCGCCTGGAATTTTGGCGATGGCAATACCTTATCGGGTCCCGCGCCCACGCACACGTACCTGCAGGCGGGACAATTTGAAGTAAAACTAACCGGCATCGACCAGTTGGGTTGTCGCAACGACACCATTTTGCGGTACATCACGGTACATCCCAAGCCTAACCCGGATTTTGAAATGCAAAAAGAAAGCTTGTGCGGTCTGCCCACCGTGGTGCAATTTGACAACAACAGCACCGATGCGATTGAATATCAATGGACTTTCGGCGATTCCAGTGGTTCAACGCCCCTCAACAATCCGCAGCACAGTTACACCGCGGCGGGCGATTATACGGTGCGCCTCACCGCCCTGAATGCCTTTGGCTGCCGCGATACTACCGAAAAAATGCTCAGCGCCTACGCCCAACCTGTGGCCGACTTCTCCTGGGACCCCGAAAAAGGCTGCGCTCCGCTGACCGTTAACTTTGAAAACCTGTCGACCAACAACACCGACGCCACCTGGATTTTTTCCGATGGCGGTCAGTCGGTGTCCGTGCCTGCTACCACCCACACGTTTTACAATGCCGGCAAATTTGGCGCAACCTTGATCGTCAGCCACCGCCAGGTATGTTTCGATACCCTCACGCTGCCCAACATCATCGAGGTGTACCCGCGCCCGAGCGCCAATTTCTCCTTTTTGGAAATTCCGACCGATCCGCCTTCCGGGCAGTTTGCCTTCACCGATCTTTCCCAAGATGCCGTGCGCTGGTTATGGACCTTTGGCGATGGCGATACCTCGGAAGTGCAAAACCCCACCCACCGGTATTATTCCAATGGCGTAAAATGGCTAAAACTCACGGTTTTTGGCAAAAATGGTTGTCCAAACGATACCATTTTGCCCATTTATCCGGAAGCGATGCACCATATCTTTATCCCGAACGCCTTCACGCCGGGCCTGGAAAACGGCGAAGCGGCTTTGTTTCAGCCCAAAGGCGTGGGTTTGCGCGAATTCAATGTAGCCGTTTATTCCAGTTATGGCCAGTTGTTGTGGTCGTCGGACAGCGATGCCCTGCAAAACGGACAGCCGGGCAAGGGTTGGGATGGCCGCTACAAAGGCGTTTTGATGCCGCAGGATGTGTATACCTGGGAGGTGAAACGCGCGATTTTTGAGGATGGCACGAGTTGGGGCGGGAAACGGGTTGGATCGGTTACGTTGATTCGGTGATTGTCGCGTAGGGGCGGGTCGCGACCCGCCCCTACGCGCGATCGGCCCGTGCGGGGAGGTGTCACCTCGGAAGGCAGATTGGATCTATATTAAGTGAATATAAATTAACAATCTAACCATTGTTAATAGCAATACTGTTTCAGGCGGCCATCGTTTTTTCCTTTAATTTTATGCCATCAGCAACAAATTAAAAAACCACTTTTAAATTTAAATCCCATGCGAATTATCCTCACAACCTCCCTAATGCTAGGGTTTTACTGTTTATGCGCCCAAGAGTGGCAACAAGTTGGCAATTTCAATAAATCTCCTAGAACCCTATTTACCGATACCGTAGATAACATACTATACATCGGGGGGGACTTTAGGTTTAATGGAAGTGATACCGTAAATGGGGTTTGCAGGTTGCAGGGAAATGCAATTCAGCCCATGGGGACTGGGTTTTATGCTGCTTGTGGAAACAATGTTTGCAATCCTATATTGTCTTTTATTCGATATAAAAATGAAATTTATTCTGGTGCCTATTTCAATGAAATAGCCGGTGTTCCAAGCAGTGGAATCGTCCGTTGGGATGGAAGTAATTGGTATCCAATAACACCATTTCTATATAACGTAAATTCTAATGCAGGTTTTATTTCAGGGTCTTGTGTATATAATAATTTACTTTATGTAGTTGGTACGTTTAAATTTGCAGGCAATAAAGAAGCGAATTCCGTAGCCAGTTGGGATGGGGTACAATGGACTACTTTTGGCTTTCCAGATGATATATCTGCTGTATATTATGGGGCACCGTTTAATTTCAGGGTTGCTTATTACAAGAATGAATTATATGTGTGTGGGGAATTTTATAATATAATTAACGATTCCTCAAACTTTAACATTGCGCGTTATGATGGCAATACCTGGAAACAGGTCGGCGGTGGTTTGTCCCCTGTCTTGAGTTCTATTCACGATATGGTTGTTTACCATGATGAGCTGTATATAGCGGGCATATTTAGTACATCGGAAGGTAATCCCGGAAATAAAATCATGCGTTGGGATGGCACTGCCTGGCATGATGTGGGCAAAGGAGTTTGTGGTTCGGGAAGTATTTACGATATGCTGGTGTATAATGATAAGTTGTATGTGGCTGGCTCATTTAATTGTATATCAGATAGTCTGCTCCTCGAAAATGTAGCGGTTTGGGATGGGCAACATTGGTGTAGCGTTGGCAATAGCAGGTTTGATAATGGCGACGTCACTTCTATTGCTGTCTATAACGATGAAATCTACATCGGCGGTGAATTTACAAACATAGACGATCAGCCTGTAAAGTATTTTGCCAAATACATCGGCGATCACAGCAAAGATACTTGCGCTGCCTTGGTTGCGGTAAAAAACACCCCGGCGCCTTCTGGCCAATTATCCATTTCCCCCAATCCCGCCAGCGGTAGCATCCGGCTTTTAGTTGCGGATGAAACTACGGCCATCCAGGCTATTGCGTTTTATGATGTTGCGGGCCGCGATTGCACAGGCTTAACGAACTTACCCGCTTCATCTGCTCCAACTACAGCCACCATTGATATACATCGTTTACCCGCAGGATTGTACCATGTTAGGGTACAATATGCGGAAAAGGTATTCATCGGCCGGTTCGTTAAAATATAACATTCATCCCCAAGTGGCTCCTTGTGAATACTGTTCATGGGGAGCCACTTTTTAAATTGTACAACATATGCGATTGATGCTCACAATAACCCTGATGTTTGGGGTTTATAATTTATATACCCAAGAGTGGCAACAGGTTGGTAATTTCAATGGGTCGCCCAGAACGCTTTTCACGGACACAATTGATAACATACTATACATAGGTGGAGGATTCAGGTTTAATGGAAATGATACCCTGAATGGAGTAGGCAGGTTGCAGGGAAATGTAATTCAGCCCATGGGGACCGGGTTTTATGATGCTTGTGGTGATATTGATTGTAATCCTATATTATCTTTTATTCGATATAAAAATGGAATTTATTCCGGCGCTTACTTCAATGAAATAGCCGGTGTTCCAAGCAGTGGAATTGCCCGTTGGGATGGAAGCAACTGGCATCCAATAACACCGTTCCTATACGATGAAAATACTGAAACTGGTTATATTTCAGGCTCTTGTGTATCTAATAATGTACTGTACGTGGTCGGCGCTTTTAAATTTGCAGGTGATGAACTGGCGAATTCTGTAGCCAGTTGGGATGGGATACAATGGACTGTTTATGGCTTTCCAGAGGATGTATTTGGTGATGTGCCTTTGAATTTCCGGGTTGCTTATTATAAGGGTGAGTTATACGTAGGCGGAAATTGTTATAACAAGATCAATGGAGTTGTAAACTTTGATATTGCACGTTATGATGGCAATACCTGGAAGCAGGTTGGTGGTGGTTTGTTTGGCGGCCTTAGTTCTGTTTCTGATATGGTTGTATATCATGATGAGCTGTATGTGGCGGGTCCGTTTAGTACTTCAGATGGTAATGTCGGAAATAAAATCATGCGTTGGGATGGCGTTGCCTGGCATGATGTGGGCAAGGGAATATGCGGTTCGGGAAGGATTAACGATATGCTGGTGTATAACGATAAGTTGTATGTGGCCGGCATATTTAATTGTATCTCAGATGGTTTGCCCATTCAAAATGTGGCGGTGTGGGATGGGCAACATTGGTGTAGCATTGGCAATAGCAAGTTTGATAACGGCGCTACTTCTATTGCTGTCTATAACGATGAAATCTACATCGGCGGCGGCTTTACGAAAATAGACGATCAGCCTGTGAAGTATTTTGCCAAGTACATCGGCGATCACAGCAAAGATACTTGCGCTGCATTGGTTGCGGTAAAAAACACCTCGGCACCTTCTGGCCAATTATCCATTTCCCCCAATCCTGCCAGCGGTAGCATCCGGCTTTCAGTTGCGGATGAAACTACGGCCATCCAGGCAATTGCGTTTTATGATGTTGCGGGCCGCGATTGCACCGGGTTAACGAACTTACCCGCTTCATCTGCTCCAACTACAGCCTCCATTGATATACATCGTTTACCCGCAGGATTGTACCATGTTAGGGTACAATATGCGGAAAAGGTATTCATTGGCCGGTTCGTTAAAATATAGGCCGTGTTGTGGTAAACTGTTCAAATAAACGAAGGGCCGCCCGAGAGGCAGCGGTAATTCTTATTCTGAGCGCTGTTTGGTCAATTTCTTAAGATGAAGATCATGAACAAGACTGTTCGGTACGAATTATATGGTATGGGCGTTTTCTGTTTTCTGAGTTTTTTTAAAATTTTATGCTGATTTCGTTTTTAATATTTGTATCGAATAGAATTTTTCGCTAATTTTTTTAAAAATATCGAATAAGATTTCTTTTTCGCCTTTTTGAGGTGTCACCTCGGATGGTTACCGCCTGAGGTGTCACCTCAATCACCTATCTACGGGCGGGTCGTGTACGGGCGGGTCGCGACCCGCCCATACGCGACCCGCCCGTGCGTGTGCATGCATCCTTCATCCCGCCCCAAAAACATCAAAAATTTCCCTCGTCCCGTTTTTCACAAAATTTCTACCTTGCCCGGGGAATAGTTGACAGTTGGCAGTTGTTACAAAGATGCGACCCCGCTGGGGTCGTGCGGAATTATGTGGCCGTTTGGTGTTTATAAATGCATGACATCTACAAATGCGTGACTTCTCCGAAGTCATAACAAAATGATTGTCAGTTTTTATGTAAATACCAAGCCGTTTCCAAGGCACTCATCACTTATCACTTATCACTACGACACTCATCACTCATCACTATGAAATACCGCCTACCCTTCGCCCTAGTCTGCTCTCTCTTCTTCCTATGGGGCATCGCCAACAGCCTCAACGGTTCTTTGATCCGACATTTTCAATTCGCCTTAGATTTGCAGCGTTGGCAGGCGGGCATCGTGGATTCGGCTTTTTACCTCGGTTATTTTGTGATGGCCTTGCCGGCGGGCATGTTTATGCGCAAATTTGGCTATAAAAAAGGCATTTTAGCGGGTTTGCTGTTATATGCAGCGGGCGCTTTTTTGTTTTACCCGGCGGCGGATTTGCGGGTGTACGCGTTCTTTTTGTTTGCCCTGTTTACGATTGCGGCGGGATTGGCATTTTTGGAAACGGCGGCCAATTTATATGTGACGGTGTTGGGCGATAAAAAAGACGCGGCCTGGCGCATCAATTTTGCGCAGTCGTTCAATGGCATTAGTATTATTCTCGGACCCATTATTGGAAGTTTGTTCATCTTTTCAAAAACCGAATACACCAAGGAACTGCTGGCGATCATGACGCCCGAACAAATTGACGCGGCGCGTATTGCGGAGGCGCTTTCGGTGCAAGGGCCTTATTTGGCCGTGGGCGTGCTGGTGCTGGCGGTAGCGGTGTTGTTTGCGTTCACGAAAATGCCGGAAGTGGGGCGCGAGGAGGAATTGAACGAAGGCACGGTGCGCATCGGGGATCTGTTTAAACGCTATCGGCATTTGACCCTGGGGGTATTGGCGCAATTTGCCAATGTGGGCGCTCAGGCAACTTTGTGGGGCTATTTTGTGGATTTTAAATTAGATTTTGCGAAAAACGAGCATTTGGGCATCGTAAATTCACTGTACCAACTCGCCGATAACATGACACCCGAGCAAATCGCC
This sequence comes from uncultured Bacteroidota bacterium, assembly GCA_903905445.1. GTDB lineage: Bacteria > Bacteroidota > Bacteroidia > Chitinophagales > Saprospiraceae > M3007. The sequence continues at coordinate 11,067 of CAIVGO010000141.1, read as the reverse complement.
GGGTTTCATGCTTCTTTTGCGCTGGTACTCTTTATGCTGGGGCGGTTCCTGGGTACTTATTTGATGCGCAAAACCGAAGCGCGCAAGGTTTTGTCCTGGTATAGCCTGGCAGCCGTTGGATTAGTTGTTTTGGCTTTTGCCACCGGCGGATTGGTGGGCATTGTGTGCATCATGCTGACGTATTTTTGCCAAAGCATCATGTTTCCAACTATTTTTGCCTTAGCCACCAAAGGATTGCCACCCGCTGAGCGCAAATTGGCTTCTTCGCTGGTGATTATGGCCATAGTGGGTGGCGCGGTATTGCCTCCCATCGCGGGCGCCTTATCTTTGGCGGGCGGGATGAAATTAGCCTTGGCCATTCCGTTGCTGTGTTTTGCCTTTGTCAGTTTTTATGCTTTGAAAGGGTATGAAACAGACATCGAAGCAGCGTAAGACAACAGTCGATCCTTTTATGCGTTATCCGAATCCTGTACTGCTGACGCACACTGAAGCATTCGGCTTTAAAACCATGATAAATATGAAAAAATACGCTATTTATACCTTTTTGTTGCTGATCTGTATGCAATGGATGGCTTGCAGCAGCACCCAAAGCCTAAGCAACGACAAAAACTGGGCGTTTCAACCCATCGAAAAACTCGATGACGCCAATCCGGTCATGGAACCCGACCGCAAAGCCGAGTTCTTTTGTCCTTTGCGCAAGAAAGATGTCCGCTGGGAAGAACAAAGTGTGTTTAATCCGGCAGCGGTGGTGAAAGACGGCCGCGTGTGGCTTCTGTACCGCGCCCAGGATGATGTGGATGCCAACCTGCGTACCTCCCGCATCGGGTTGGCCAGCAGCCGCGACGGGTTGGAGTTCAAAAAACTGAGCTATCCGGTCATGTTTCCCAACCGCGATAAAATGAAAGACTTCGAATGGGCTGGCGGTTGCGAAGACCCGCGGGTGGTAAAACGGGCCGATGGCAAATACATCATGACCTACACCGCGTACGATGGCAAGGTGGCGCGCTTGGCCATTGCCTCCTCTACGGATTTGCAGGTTTGGGAAAAACACGGGTTGGCCTTCGACAGCAAACGCTACAAAAATCAATGGTCCAAATCGGGCGCGATTGTATGCGAAAATATCAACGGAGAAATCATTGCAGCCAAAATTAATGGCAAATACTGGATGTACTGGGGCGATACCAATATTTTCCTGGCCACCTCGGAAGATTTGATTGAATGGAAACCCATCGAAATGAAAGGATCGGATGTTTTACGTATCGCCTTGCAGCCGCGTCCGGGCAAGTTTGACAGCAAATTGGTAGAGCCTGGTCCATTTGCGCTTCTGACCCCCAAAGGAATTTTATTGTTTTACAACAGCGCCAACGCAGCGACCAATGGCGATACCCAACTGCCTGCCATGGCATATTCGGTCGGACAAGCGCTTTTTGATGCCGCCCATCCTGAAAAACTCAAGGCGCGTTCCAACCAGCATTTTTTGCACCCTGAAAAGGCTTACGAAAGAAACGGACAGGTCAACAACGTCTGTTTTCTGGAGGGTATGGTGTGGTGGAAGGATCAATGGCTGTTATATTACGGCACGGCCGACTCAAAAATTGCGGTTGCGGCCTTCAAACCGAAATAGGGTAGTGCGCTTTTCAAATTCGCGGCTTACTTTTGCCACCTTATGATACTTCAGGGAATGTTGCTCGGCTTGTCGCTGAGCTTTATGATTGGACCGATTCTGTTTGCCATTGTGCAGGCAGGGATAGATCGGGGATTTCGTGCTGGATTGGCCGTGGCGAGCGGTATCTGGACTTGTGATGTGCTGTATATCCTGCTGGTACGCTATGGAGTTGATACTTTAGCGGCCATTACCGCCTTGCCCAATTTTCGTTTTTGGGCTGGCATCATAGGTGGGGTACTCTTATTGGTTTTCGGGATTAACTCATTGCGTTCCAACAAATTGCCTACCGAAGATACGGAAAATACCCAAGCCGATCGATTGCTGGATCGCCTGGATGGCCGAGAAGCGCCCGGCGTGCGCCACAATTGGCAAAAACTGGGGCTGCCAGGGTATTGGTTGCGCGGTTTTTTGCTCAATTTGATCAATCCGGGCACCATGTTTTTCTGGATCGGCATCGCAACAGCCGTGGTGATTCCCAACAATTGGAGTGGGCCAGAGATCACCAAATTTTTCAGTGGCATGCTCGGCACCTTGATTGCTATTGATACTTTGAAGGCGTATGCGGCCAAGCGGCTGCGCAACTGGCTCACCCCTGCGCATACCCGGCGAGTACAACAGGGCATTGGGTTGATGCTGCTTATTTTTGGCGTGCTGGTCATTGCGCGGGTGTTCGGAAAATAGATATTTTACAAGTTTTCCTTAAAAAAGGCATCAAAAGGGGCGGGTTAAATAAAACAACCAGGGATGACCTACCATTTCAGTCGTATTTTGCGGGTTGGTCTGCTACTAGCGATGGCTTACCTCGTTTTGGCTGCGGTCGAATCGGGTGAAAATCCGTTTTTTCGGATCACCAAGAAAGATGTTCGGCTCCGTAAGCCCGCTGGATTTCCTGCACCGGTGTATGATTTAAGTAAAAATCGGATAACGCCTGCCGGATTTGTGCTGGGACGCAAACTTTTTTACGATCCGATCCTCTCCCGCGATAGCAGCACGAGTTGCGGCAGTTGTCACCAGCGCATTGCGGCTTTTGGCCACATCGACCACAAATTAAGCCACGGCATCAATGGCCTGATCGGTACCCGCAATGTTCCTGCCTTGCAAAATTTGATTTGGCAACCCAATTTTATGTGGGACGGCGGCATCAACCACCTGGATGTACAACCAATTGCGCCCATTACTAATGCCACCGAGATGGACGAAAGTCTGGCGCACGTATTGGAAAAACTGCGCAGACACCCCGAATACCCACGCCTTTTTCGAAAGGCATTTCACCAAAAAGAAATCAGTACGGCCTTGATGATGAAGGCTTTATCGCAGTTTTTGGCCTTAATGGTGAGCGACAGTGCGCGGTACGACTTATACCAGAGTGGTGCGCTCGAATTTACACCGGCCGAAACACAGGGTTTGGCGCTGTTTCGACAGCATTGTGCCGAATGCCACCGGGAGCCTTTGTTCAGCGACTTTTCTTACCGAAACATTGGCTTAAAGCCTGATACTGCATTAGCTGATTATGGGCGTTTTAAGATAACCGGTCTGCCGCAGGATTCGATGCGGTTCCGGGTGCCTTCACTCCGCAATGTCGAAATAACCTATCCTTATATGCATGATGGCCGGTTTCGCAATTTGAAACAAGTATTGGCACACTACGCTGAAGGCAACTTTTACACCGGCTGGGTAGATCCTTCCGTAAAAAAGTCGATCGGTTTAACCGTCACGGAGCAGCAGGATTTAATTGTATTTTTAAAAACACTGACCGATCGAAAATTCACGTATGATCGGCGATTTGTGGATCCGTCTGGAAACTGATCCAACGTTTATCGGTAAAAAACAACGCTGGTGTAAATTTCATTTTGTCCTACCTGTGTTCGCAAGCACATTTGTGGGGTATTGCATTGCCTTGTTTTTAGCATAAAAGGAGGAATCATGCAGCAATATTTGGGACGCGGGCACCCTTTATTTGCTTTTGTTTGCCAAACGTCGTTTTTTTTGCCGTAATGTTTTCACAACAGGTATTTTTGCCTTTTATTTTCTCAAGTTTTCACCACTTGCAGCCATAACTCACCCTTTCCCATGCGTAAGTTTTTACTATTTTTATTCGTTGCTGGCCTTTTTACGGCCGTTCAGGCGCAAAACGTGCCTTCTTTTTGGAAACCTGTAGGGGCCGATCAATTGGCGACCATACAAAACCAGCGTCAGGTGAGCGTACCTGTTCAGTTTAAAACCCTGGAACTGGATTTTGCAGGTATCCGTCAATACCTTCATACCGCGCCGATGGAATTCACGGCAGCAGCGCAAACAGCTGCCTTGCCGTTGGATTTGCCGATGGCCGACGGACAAATGATGCGGTTTTGGGTCGTTGAATCTCCCGTGATTGCACCAGGTTTGGCCGCAAAATTCCCGGAATTGCGTTCTTATTCCGGCCTGGCAGCCGATGGTTCTGGCACCTTGGTGCGTTTAGGCCTGGGTTACGATGGTTTTCATGCGTATTTCAGCACACCTGGTAAGGTCGAGCAAACCATTCAGGTGTATGGCGACGATCAAAGCCCGGTATATATGGTTTTTCGCAATAAAGACCTGCCTGCTACCGACTTTTTACCTGCGGGCAATATGATTTGCGGCGTAGATGATGTGGATATCACCAGCGGATTGGATCCTGCCCAATCGGCCATCCAGCAAGTAGCACAAGACCGCGGTTCGGCCCGCGTAAATTTAAAGAAATACCGGATTGCCATCGCGGCCAAAGCAGAGTACTCCAATTATTTCAACAACTCGATTCCGGTTATTTTAAGCAAAATCAAAACTGCCCTCGATTACATTGTGTTGATCCAGGAGCGTGATTTTGCCGTGCGTATGGAGTTGATTGCAGATAATGATAAACTGATCTTTTTGGATGTCAATACAGACCCTTACTCGGGCAATGAGACGGGCGATTGGATGAACCAAAATCCGGGTGCCATTAATGCAATTATTGGCTCTAGCGCATACGACATTGGGCACGTGTTTGCGGTGTATGTAACAGGCAGTGCTACCGGTATTGCAGGTGGTCGTGTGTGTAATGTTTTTGGTAAAGCACGCGGCTGCTCGAGCACCAACCCACCCCAAGGCACCTATTTTAACCTGGTTGCTGCGCATGAAATGTGCCATCAAATGTCGGGCTCCCACACGATGAGCAACTGTTCGGACACCAACAATGGCCAATTGGCGCCAGGAAATGCCTATGAGCCAGGCAGTGGTTCTTCCATTATGGGATATCCCGGTGCTTGCGGCCCCAACGACATCCAGGGAAATAACGATCCTTACTATCATATTTCCAACATCGAACAGGTAGCCAACTTTGTGTACCAGGATGAAGGAAACACTTGCGGGGTGGTAGAGCAAAGTACCAACAACCAGCCATCGGCGACCATCTTGGTACCCAACAATATTTCAATTCCAATTGGTACCCCTTTCAAATTGACGGGTGAAGGTGCCGACGAAGACAATGATGTGCTTTCTTACTGCTGGGAGCAGTATAATTTGGGCCCTATTTCTGTATTGGGTACGCCTACAGGCACAGCCCCTGCTTTCCGTTCGTTTCCGCCGGTCAATACACCGGTGCGGTATTTCCCGCGTTTGTCGGTGGTGAATTCCAATACTTCTGATCAAAATGAAGTATTGCCGGCTTATTCGCGCGATCTCACGTTCCGTTTTACCGTGCGCGACAACCATGCTGGCGCAGGCGGTATTGCTACACAGCAAGTAAATGTGAAAGCAACGGCGGCGGCTGGCCCATTTTTGGTGTTAAGCCCCAATTCAGGCGGCACCATTTGGTCCCCAGGCGACCAAAAAGAAATTACCTGGGATGTTTCAAATACCGACAAAGCGCCGGTAAACTGCAAATTGGTCAACATCAAATTGAGTACCGATGGCGGCGCAACGTTTCCGATTACCCTGGCGACCAACATACCCAACAATGGCCGCGCTTGTATCGCAGTACCGAATAACCTGACCACTGCTGGTCGCATCATGGTGGAAGCGGCTGATAATGTGTTCTACGATATGTCGAACACCAATATTTCTATTCAAAATGCTACAACAGCGGCCTTCGGTATTTGTGCAGATGCGCTGAAGGCAACCGTTTGTTTGCCAGGTACTTATACTACCACAATCAGTACTTCCAGTCTTGCGGGCTTCAATGGCCTGGTTGGTCTGGATGTAACTGGAATGCCTGCCGGTACCGTTGCGAATTTTACACCCAATCCGGTGCAAGCTGGTTCAGATGCAGTATTGACCCTTACTTTTGAACCAAATTTGCCTGAAAATGTGTATAATTTGACCGTAACGGGTACTTCCAGTGCTGCACCACAAAGTGTTTTGTTGAATTTAACCGTGGTACAAAATAATTTTACCGCCTTTGCGCTCACCAGCCCTGCAAATGGTGCGGGCGGAGTAGACCTCGGCCCCGTACTTAAATGGAATGGTGTGCCAGATGCCGATGCCTATGATCTTCAGGTTTCGACCAGCCCTACTTTCGCACCAGGTACCTTGATTGCAGAACGCAACCAGTATTTGTTAGACACCTTTAAAATACCAGTCGTGTTGGGCGATGGACAAACCATTTACTGGCGTGTACGTCCGGTAAATGCCTGTGCCAATGCGGATTGGTCGGAACCGAACGTGTTTGTAACCAAGGTGCAAAGCTGCACGGTATTCAATGCCAACGATTTGCCAAAAGTAATTTCCGGTAACAGCACCCCAACCGTAGAGTCGAAAATTTCGGTAAATAGCAACGCAATCCTGAGCGACGTGAACGTAACCAGTGTTGCAGGTAACCACAATTTCTTTAAAGACCTTGATGTTCGCCTGATTAGCCCAAGCGGCACAGAAGTTCAATTGTGGAAAGATAAATGCCCGGGTACATTTACCTTCAACATTGCTTTTGATGACAGCGCACCAAGTGTGTTCAACTGTCCACCGCCAAGCAATGGCACCAAGTCGAAACCAGCCACCGTATTGAGCGCCTTCAATGGCCAAAATGCCAATGGTATTTGGACTTTGCGTGCCAAAGACGTGGTGATTGGCTCTGGAGGCTCCATGTCTGGGTTCTCCTTGGAACTGTGTTCCAGCCAGGCCTTGAACGCGCCATTTTTGGTAAATAACAACCCACTTTCGCTGGCTTCCGGTACCAATGAAGTAATCACCACCAGTCTTTTGAAAGTAGACGATGCGGATAATACCCCAGTGCAGTTGGTGTATACCTTGGTTACAACGCCTAAATTTGGCTTTTTGCAATACAATGGCGTTACCTTGCAAGCGGGCGATCAGTTCACCCAGGAAGGCATCAACAATGGTGCGTTGCGCTTTTTTGACTACGGTGTAAGCGGTGCGGAAGACCAATTCCGTTTTGCTGCAACCGATGGCAATGGCGGATTGGTAGCGGATATTTTCAAAATTCGCCCAATTGTGGGGACCCAGGAAGCAATTCAACAACTCGCCTTTGTGTTGTCGCCCAATCCTGCAACACAGTCTGTACAGTTGTTCTTCCCAGCTGCTTTGAGTGACGATACGCAATTGAGCCTGGTCAATATTGCCGGACAATTGATGTACACCAGCCAGTTGAGTGCTGGAACAACCGCACAATTCCTTGATTTGAACAAATTACCTGCCGGTGTTTATGTAGTAAGCCTGCAAAATGCGAAAGGAAAAGGCGTGCAAAAATTAGTGATTCGCTAAGATTTAAACGATTATTAATAGAAGTCCCGGAGTAGCTGCGCCCATTGATGCGCGTTACTTCGGGATTTTTTTATGTACCCTAAATGCGCTTTTTTGACCGCTGTTTGCCAAATGCAGCATTTTTAAGGTCTGGAACGCCCTTATCACTAACTTCGCTCCATAACAATGGATTTATGATACGTCAACTGCTTTTTTTGTGCTGTTTTTGCAGCCCCTTTTTCCTTTCCGCGCAAAATACCTGGGTGCCTGTAGCACCTGCCGCTGTTCCTCGCACAGGTTTGCAAAAGATTGTTCCTCAGCAATATAAAACGATTCAATTTGATCTGCTCCAACTCCAGGCCTTGCTCTGGACAGCACCCAATCCAGCAGGACGCTATGAAGGGTCGTGTTCTTTGGATTTGCCGATGCCCGATGGCCAAATTGTGCGTTTTCAACTCCATACTGCGCCGCTCTTAGCACCTGAATTGCAAGCGCGTTATCCCGAAATCCGGTGTTACACAGGCGTGTCGGCATCGCATCCGGGCGCGCGTATCCGTTGCGACCTGACCCAATGGGGTTTCCATGCCATGATTACAGGCATCGGCCCGGATGTAATTTACATCGATCCCATGATGCAGGGCGTACCAGAGTACGCGATGGTGTATCACCGCAGTGATTATCAGGTACGTGCAGATGCGGACTATACTTGTGCTTTATCGGCACAGACGATTTCCCCTAATAAAGTACGTGCGCGTTCGGCTGCGTCAGATGGGCAGTTGCGGACCTACCGCCTCGCGCTCGCGTGTACGGGAGAATATGCCGACTTTCATGGTGGTACCGTTCCCTTGGTAATGGCCGCCATGGCCACGAGCATGCACCGCATCAATGGGGTGTACGAAAACGAATTTGCGGTACGCATGCAAATTATTGCCAAAAACGATACCCTGATCAACCTGGTAGGCGCATCCGATCCATACGATAACGGCGACGGTGGTGCCATGCTCGATCAAAACAAAATAGCCCTGAATACCCGAGTAGGGTCAAGCGCTTACGATATTGGACACGTATTCAGTACCGGCGGCGGCGGTATTGCAGGTTTGGGTGTAGTGTGTACCAATGATAAAGCGCACGGCGTAACCGGCCAGGCTGCGCCCATTGGCGATCCATTTGATATTGATTATGTGGCACATGAAATGGGGCATCAGTTTTCGGGCAACCATACCCAAAATAACGATTGCAACCGCGCCGGACAAACCTCCATGGAACCGGGCAGCGCCTCCACCATCATGGGATACGCGGGTATTTGCCCGCCCAATGTGCAACCCAACAGCGACCCCTATTTTCATGGGGTTAATGTGGAAGAAATCCTTGGCTTTATCATTGTAGGAGATGGAGATAACTGCCCATTGAAAACTGCAACAGGCAATATAGCCCCTACGGTAGATGCAGGTGCTGACTTTACCATTCCGCGCGGCACACCGTTTGTCCTCTCGGCTTTGGGATCGGATATAGATTCGGACTCGCTGACTTTTTGCTGGGAACAAATGGATGCCGATGCAAGCACGCAACCCCCTGTATCAACCAGCGCCTTGGGGCCTCTTTTCCGAACGTACAACCCAAGCACAGCGCCAAGTCGCTATTTCCCGCGTTTTCAGGATGTAATCGATCAAAAAAACGACGATTGGGAAGAATTACCTGGGGTAGGACGTAAAATGAACTTTCGGGTGACCATGCGCGACAATGACCCTGTTGGTGGAAGCACGGTTTTTGATGACATGCTGGTCACGGTGGCTGCCAATGCCGGGCCTTTTGTCGTGAACATTCCCAACGACACCAGTAGCTGGGCAAGTGGTGCCTATGAAACGGTGAACTGGAACGTCGCCAATACCGACCGAGCACCAGTGAACTGCGCGCAGGTAAACATTAGCCTGAGTATCGATGGTGGAAAAACCTTCCCCTACCTGCTTTTGCAAGGCGCACCCAATACAGGTCGGGCTTGTGTGCTGCTGCCCGAAGTTGCAAGCGACAGTGCGATCATTAAAGTAGAATCTGTTGGAAATATCTTTTACAACCTTTCAAAGTCTTATTTCGCGCTAAAACCAGGCACAGCCCCCACATTTAGTTTCTGTCCAGGCGACCTGGAAGCGCGCATTTGTTTGCCGGGCAATTTTCAAACAACCCTGAGTACCCGCAGTTTGGCAGGATTTAACCAACCGATCAATTTCGAGGTGCAAGGTTTGCCGGACGAAGCAAGTGCTGTATTCAGTCCCAATCCTGCAATGCCCGGCGATGCGGTTCAATTGGATATTAATTTCCCGAATGGTACCGCTGCTGCGGATTTTAATTTTTCCATTTTAGCAAAAACCGATAGTATCAATTTGTCAGAATCGGTGCGTTTGCGCTTAGTTTCCAATAATTTTGATGCCATGGCGCTCAATTCGCCCATAAACGGCATCTCTGGTGTATCACAAGGGGTGATTTTGCGCTGGAACGGAGCCGATGATGCCGAATATTATGAAGTACAGTTGGCAAGCAGCCCTGGTTTTGATGCCAGCACCCTGATTAGTACCAAACTCAATGTACTGGCCGACACCTTTAAAGTGCCCCTGGTACTGCCCAAAAGCCAGGTATATTACTGGCGGGTTCGCCCCATCAATGAATGTGGTGCAGGGCCTTGGATTGGACCGAATGTATTTGCCACCATTGTACAAAGTTGCAATACACGCACCGCAAACGACCTGCCCAAAGTCATTTCCGGTGGTTCGACGCCTACCGTAGAGTCAAAAATTACGGTAAATGGCGGTGGCACCATCAGTGATGTAAATATTATACAACTCAAAGGGTTTCATGCGTTTTTTAGAGATTTGCAGGCTACCTTAATCAGTCCACAAGGCACCCAGGTAATCCTTTTTAAAGATAAATGTGCCAATTACAACGGCAGTTTCAACCTGGGATTGGATGATGCAGCACCGGGCGCTTTCCCTTGTCCGCCTGCCAACAATGGGCTCCTTTACAATGCTCAAAACCCCTTAGCGCCTTTTAACGGCGAAAACTCGACAGGAGTTTGGACACTGCGGGTAAAGGACAATACCATCGGCTCGGGGGGCTCGATTACCGATTTTGCACTGGAAATTTGCGGACAAGAAATCCTGCCGCCGCCCATTTTGGTGCAAAACAATGTATTGCAGTTATCTTCCGGGGCCAATCAGGGCATTGATCCTGCCAGTTTGTTGGCCGAAGATGCGAATAACACAGCCGATCAATTGGTATTTACCCTGCTAACTGCGCCACAAAAAGGCTTGCTCCAAAAAAATGCAGCAATTACGCTCCAAGTGGGCGATCAATTTACCCAGACGGACATCAACAACGGCGGTTTGCGGTATTTTGATTTCGGGTTAAATACGGGCGCGGATGATTTCCGTTTCTCCGTAACCGATGGCGAAGGCGGATTGGTGGCTGATACCTTTATCATCCAGCCCCTGGTTACCGCTACTGGGCAACCTCGCACGCCGTTTGCCTTTTCCCTTAGCCCAAATCCCGCCCAGGACGCTGTTTTGTTGACGGCACCCGAAAGTTTTGGTCCAAACACCCGCGTTACCTTGCTCAATATGGCGGGTATTTCCCTGCGCAATTGGTCGCCGGCAACAGGAGGCAACCAATTGCTGCTGCCTTTGAACGGGGTGCCTGCTGCTTTGTACATGGTTCGAATT
>CAIVGO010000140.1 GCA_903905445.1 uncultured Bacteroidota bacterium | reverse complement strand
TTCATCGCCGGTTGCGGTGGCATTCATGCGGTAAGCTACCGGTACTAAATCACCAGCCTGAAACACCGTTTGAGGTGAAATGGTGGTAAATCCTGCCGATTGAAAGTTTGTTACAGCGTTATTCGACGCATCCTCAACAGTATTGGGCAACAACACAACGAAGTATTGTACCGCATTTTCCAAAGTAGTATTAGGTACCAAGGTGATTACTTTGCCGGCAATGCTTCCTGTAAATGGCACAGCAGCACCATTCAAACTGTCGCGGCGCAAGGCAACGATATTTAGGAGGTCTGCATTGCTGATGGCAGCATCTGATACCAACCGCACATCCTCATTGAATGTGATCGTTGGCTGAACGGATGTACTTACATCTAAGGTACCATTTACGGGCGAAAACTGAACAATGGGCGGCGTATTATCGGCGCCAAACGTATTACCCTCCAAGGTAATATTGTCAAATCGGTTGTTGCCAACCAAGCCACCAGAACCCTGTGAGAAGGTAATGCGCAATCCAAAATTAGGGTTGTTGTTTACGCCTGTAATACCCGAAAAATCAAGGGTTTGAACGGTAGGATCGCCATCAATGGGTGCAATAACCGTCAAGGAATCATATGCAAGCCCATCTAAAGTGTATTCAATTTTCTGCGTACCAGCACCCGATCCGGAGCGACGGGTGCCGTATTTTACTACAATTTGCTGATAGCCGGTGGTAGGCAGCGCAAAAACAAGCGTACCACCGATCGGATTATTAAAACGGAGATGCGACAAGGCGGCATCTCCGTTTCGAGCATTCGGATTGGTTACTTCAAAACCAGAACCAGTATTTCCTGTAATTGGAATTAAACTGGCCCCTCCTTGAATATGCACAATAGATGCACCGCTTACCAAACTCAAGCTTGGCGCAAGCAACGTAGCTTCAGATGTTGAAACATTAAAATTCCAGTAATGTACCAGTGTTTGAGCAGATCCAATCTGAGCAACATGGCCCAGCAGCAACATGCAAAGTAATTGTATTGTTTTTTTCATTACGCAAGTTTTTAGTTACAAAATTGCGTAAAATTACATTGGCAATATTAACCCTGTGTTAATCTGAAGCGGTGAACAACCTGCTTTTTGCGGTATTTGACCAAAAAAATCATGCATTTAGCCCCTATTTTTGCATTTTAAATTCATCCATGCGCGAACATCAACGACAAATTGTCCTGCATGTGCTAGCCAGTCTGGCATTTTTATCCCTGCCTTTGTTATCAGAAGTATTTTCTGATCGTCACGAGGACGGATTTGCATTTTCGTATTGGATGATGCGGGATTTGCTTGGATATACCCTGGCCCTGGCTTATTTCTATTTGAATTTTTTGGTACTGGTACCGCGCTTTTACTTTAGCCGGCGGTATGGATGGTTCCTGTTGTGCACCTTGCTTTGTTTCGCCGTCATCGTCATGTTGCCGGAAATTTTGTTAAAATTCCCAGAATCCACCGGTTTTCGGCCACCCGGACCATTGCGTGGCCCCAAACACGGCAAATTATGGTGGCATATCATGAGTCATCATTTTTTGCGGTTTGTACTGGCTTTTTTCATTGCACTTTTACTGCGCATCAGCCTGCGTTTACGGCAAACCGAACAAGAAAGAACCCAATCGGAGTTGTCATTTTTGAAAGCGCAAATCAACCCGCACTTTTTATTCAACACCCTCAATACCATTTATTCCCTGGCCATTCAGCAATCGGAAGATACAGCTGCAGCGGTGGTCAAGTTGTCGGGTATGATGCGGTATATCACCAGCGAATCCCAACAGGATCAGGTATCTATAGAAAAAGAATTAGACTATATTCGGAATTATGTGGATTTGCAACGCATCCGTTTCGGGGATACCGTTGCTGTTGATTTTACCATTGCGGATATTCTGCCAGCCCAACAAATTGCGCCATTGATCCTGATTCCCTTTATAGAAAACGCCTTTAAACACGGGGTAAACCCGGAGGCCCATTCAAGTATCCGGATACACCTATATATTCAAGAAGGCGTGCTGAACATGGAGGTTCAAAACAACAAGGTGCCCGTGCAGGCAGGCAGCGAATCTTCCACCGGATTAGGCATCCAAAATACCCGAAACCGATTGGAATTGCTGTATCCGGGCCGGTTTGAGTTGCAAGTCAAAGATACCGAACAACAATTTAGCGTCCACCTTTCTATTCAATTGCAACTATGATCGCTATTGCACTCGATGACGAACCACCTGCGCTGAAGGTTTTGGACCATTTTTGCCAGAAAACAGGGCAGGTGCATTTGATCCAAACCTTTACGAAACCCAAAGATGCACAACAATACCTGGCAGAACACCCGGTAGATTTATTGTTTTTGGATATACAAATGCCTTCGGTGAGCGGTATCGATTTTTATCGAACGATTCAGCCCGAACCGATGGTCATTTTTACCACGGCGTACAGTGAATTTGCCGTAGAAGGCTTCAACCTCAAGGCCATCGACTACCTGCTCAAGCCTTATACCGAAGCGCGTTTTGTACAGGCCATCGAAAAAGCACACGATTATCAGCAATTCCAACAATTGCAAGCCCAAAGCACCGACCCGAGCATCCTCATTCGGGCCGATTACAGCATGGTAAAAGTACAAATTGCGGATATTTTGTATATTGAAGGCCTCGACGATTATCTGAAAATTCACCTCGAAAACAAACAACGCATCGTGGCCCGCATGACCATGAAAAACCTGTACGACAAATTACCCGCCACTGATTTTGTGCGGGTGCATCGTTCCTTCATTATTCCAAAACGCCGCATCGAAAATGTGCGCCGAAAAGTGATTACGCTGGCCGGTGTGGAAATACCCATCGGGCGCACGTATGAACGGGCGTTTTTTGAGGAGTGGAAGCCTTGAGCCCTCCTATTTCCCCAACCCCAATGCCTCCAACACCTTATAAAACACCGCTGTATTTTCATACACGCCCGTAAACAATTGCGCGCGCGGGCCATACGCAAATACGGGCACCGGCGTTGCGGTATGATCATTGGTCGAGAACTGTCCGCTCACATAGCCGGTTTTATAATCGCCATCCAACAAGGTAAGGCCGCCGGTTTCATGATCGGCAGTAACAATAACGAGGGTTTCGCCATTTTGATCGGCAAAAGCCATCGCTTTCGCTACAACCTGATCAAAATCAGCCACTTCTGTCACTACATAAGGCAGTATATTGGCATGTCCGCCATAATCAATTTGGGCACCTTCCGCCATCAGGAAAAAGCCTTCCGGGTGGGTAGCCAGGAGGGATAAGGTTTTTTCAAAGGCTGTTTGCAGCCAGATACCCCGTCCATCGCGCACCGATTTGCCTGCCACCGGGTCGGAAACCACCCATTGCCGTTTCAAATCCAACACATCTGAGGGCTGTTTTACCACCGTATAGGCGGGTAACAGATCTTGCAAAGGCCGGTCTACATCAGGCGGGCTACCCATGATAATATCAATGCCCCCATTTTGTAGGTCGTGCACCACTGCCTCCCGGTTGCTGCGGTCGCTTTGGTGGGCATAAAAATCGGCTGGGGTCGCATCACTCAAATCGCCCGAAGTTATCAGGCCTGTTTTTAGTCCTTTTTGCTTTAAAATACTGGGTAATAACACCAAGGGTTGGCCATTTGCATCCACCCCAACGGAGCGGTTGCGGGTTTTGATGCCCGATGAAAATGCCGTGGAGCCTGGCGCCGAATCAGTGATATAACTATCAAACGAACTGGTTTTGGATAAACCACTAAACCGCATATTGAAAATATTCAAAGCGCCCCGATTGGCCGTGTAAGCAGCATGTAAATGCGCCAACCCCATACCGTCCCCGATCAACAAGATCACATTTTTCACCCGTCCTGTGCCGCCGTCATTGCGGTAAGCAGGCTGGTAACAAGTATAAGGTGCGTCGGTTGGAAGGTATTCGCGGTCAGTAAGTGTTTGCATAAAAGTACCAGCAGGTTCTATCAAATCCGTATTTATCCAATCAATTTTTAAACGCATAAACTGATGCCAGGCATTGACCATATCCGGTGCATTCCAAAAACGCACCCGACGCCCTTGTGCATGCGCCCGCGCAATCACCGAATCCAGGCGGTGTAACTCGGTGTTGGTCAGCACACCTTTGCCATTCCACTGGGCATATTCAGCAAAATTGCCGCTCAACATCCCAATTTTTGACATGATTTCCGGCGAATAAGTATCCTCCAGGTTTCCATCAAATAAAATAAAGGCCGGGTAGTCCCGAAATGTGCTCACGGGCGGCTTGTTGCCACTGATCAGGATTTTCACATGGCGGTTGCCCGTAATATCCGGGTAGCGGTTCAGTAATTTGACCAAAGCAGGCAAGGTACTGGTCCCTTCCGTCTTCAAATCGATCATCAATTGCAGGTTACGGCTGGTATCGGCGCTCAGGTGGCCCTTGTACTTTTCGATGCAGGCGCGCAACGGATCGAGGTATAAAGTGGCCAAATCGCGCTTCGGATCCAATTCCGAAACCTCATGGGCGACCAATATTTTATTTTGAATGAAAAAAATATCTGCCTCCATCGAACCAAAACCATGGTTGTATGCATCCCAAAAGGGAAATGCCTGCTGGTAATCGTTGTGGGAATGCAAATGATAAGTCCGGTATTGAACCGGTTGGGCCTGGGCTACAAAAGCGCAGCACACCCAAAGGAGCGGAAGTAGACGTTGGTAAAACATAGCGCTCAAAGATAGGGGATCATCTTTGAGCGCTGTTTTAACCGTAAATTATCTTAATATCAATTTTTCACAAAGTTCACCGCAAAACGCTGTCCATCGGCAGTCCAAAGTTCCAACACATACAAGCCTGGGGTTGCTTTTTCCGACATTTGCAGTGCTTGTGGTTGCATATCGGCCAAAATAGCCTGGGTTTGCACGGTTTGTCCGATACTGTTCAGGATACGTACGTTCAACTCCTGACCATTCCAGGGCGATAAATCGACAAACAACAAGCCGGTGGTAGGGTTCGGGTACAACAATAAAGTAGCCTCCCGATCCAATACAACAGATGGCTCCGAATTTTCATTGCGGCTTTGCACCGATGGCGTGATGCCAATTGGACAATTAAATGTATTCAAATAGGCATCGTAACTCAATTGTGGCGCCAAACGGGTGCTCAAATTGAAAAAGGTCGGCCGAATTTGCTTGGGCAAGGTAAACGAGAAGGTCGCTGATTGTCCGTTTGCAATGCTGTCGGCACCCGATTTGAAGCGAATGGAGTAAAATGGCGTAAAATTCGGGTTGCGCACACTATAAGCCTTGCCTTCAGGCGTATTGTAGGTCGTATTGTTGCCCGGACTAACGGCTGTGATGCCTGAAGGCAATTCAATGGCCGTGTAAATCAATTTATTGCTGCAATTGTTGGTCACCCGCATCGTGTAGGTGTATTGATTGATATTGTTGCTCGTGATGTTCAACAATTCATATTTAATACAAGCCGTATTTTTTACATCGCAGGCCAATTCTTCCCGGATTTTTACCGTAAAGCAACAAGTTGCAGTGGCATTGCAATAATCACTGACCACAAAACAAACCTGCGAAGTGCCGATGGGAAATGCCGCGCCAGATGCAAGGCCGCTTTGCAATTGCAAATCAATGCCGTCGCACAAACAAGTACTGCTGGCGGTTGGTTGGTTGTAATTTACCACCGTTGCACCGGAACCCGGTAACACCGCAAGTTCAAGGTTGGCAGGACATTGAATACTCACCTGCGAAGGTTGTGGCGCGGTATAAGCCAACGTATAGGTGATCAAGGTATCACAATCCGCACTTAAACCGGGCAACACACCGTTTACGATACCTGGTGTGGTATAGGTCTGATTATCAATGACGACCGTTTGTCCAGGGCAGAAATGAATGGTCGAGTCTTTAGTAGCTTGTGGAAGCAGATACAACTCCAGGCGCAACAAGGTATCGCATGCCAGCCCGTTGTTGGAGGGAAGCGTGTCAATAATCAATCCAGGCTGGGTGTACACTTGCCCATTGATGGTGATGGAACCACCGGGACAGATATAAGCGGTGTCAAAACGGAAAGGTTTTGGCAATTGGTTTAAAAAATAGAATACAATAGTGTCGCAACCGGCACTGGCAGCCACGGTATCCCGCGCCAAACCAGATTCGGTATAATCCACCCCATTGATCGTGACAACCGAGCCTGGACAGAAATAAACTTCTTCTTCTCGGGTCTGGTAAGGCAGTTTGGTAATCGTAAACGTTACGACCGTATCGCAGGCATTGCCCACCGTTGCAGGAATGGTATCGGTAAAAATACCACCATCTGAAAACGGAAAGCCGTATACGTCAATCGTTTGGCCTGGACATAAGGTGCCGCTTTTGGATAAAACAGGCAATTGATTGACGGTTACAGACACAATATCGGTTTGTTTCCCACCACATTCATCGGTGATGGTGAGCGCAAACAGGCCACTTACTTTTGTGATAATGGTGTCATTCGACGAACCATTCGACCATTGGTACTTATAAAAAATAGGCCCTTGGGTCAGAACTGCAGATTCTCCAATACAAATACTGCGATCTGCGCCTAAATCAAGGGTCGGAAAAGCAGGCAATTGCACCACAAAACTGTCGAGGTTGTTGGCATAATTGCACTCTTCCAAATCGGTTACCGGAAAATCATCGAACGAAAAGGGCGTACTCAACACCCCGTCAAAATTGACTACAGCGAAAATTTGTGCCCCATTTTTGGCAAAAGCAGCCCCAAATTCCGCTTCCAGGTTGAACAAACTTGCGGTGAAACAAGAATCCTGGGTATTCGGACTAAAGTTGAAATTCCCCAGGAAGTTGGCAGCGCCTGTTATAGGATTGGCATCATAAAAGGCCACAGCGATTTCGGCAGGTAATGCGCCACCGTCTAAATCACAAATCTGCAAGTTCAGATTTACTGTACCTGCTGCGCAACTAGTGTTTTCAAGTTTTAAAACTAAATCATTGCCGGCAGGACAAGGATCTGGAACCACACAATCGGGACACAAAAACTGCTCAAACAATTCGGAAACGACCGGCGAAAGGTTGTTGCCCGTTGCAATTGCGGTGCTCAATTTCGGGGTAAGGGTAATGTCTTGCCGTAAAGTATCCAAAATGTCCTGAAAATCCAGATCAATGGGCTCCAAATAAGCACAGGAATCCTTCAGGGTGCCATCTTGTTGCAAACGCAAGAGAAAAACATCATTTAAACCACTGGCTGTGGAACCTGTAAATATGTATGAATCCCCCAAAGCAAGCGCTTGCGCCGGACCAAAAGCACGGGGCGTAGGGGCTCCCGCTGGGCCGTACACCAACCGATTGGCCCAAACTGGAATACCGTCCTTGTCTGTTTTAATAAAAAAGTAGGCATTGGATGCCAATTGGCCATATACCAAATACCCTGATGCGTCAGAAAGCAATTTAAACGTATTGCCTGGCACCTGAAAACGCTTCAGCCAAATGCGATTGCCTTGTAAATCCGATTTTTGTAAAAAGAAAACGGAATTCGAGGTGGCTTGATTGACACTATCATTCCCTTCGTATAAAGTGATGAGCGATTGACCATCTACCAACAAATCACGGCCAAAAAGGTCGCCTACAGCATTGGTGTCCAAATGATTGATTTGGCTCCAAACCGGATTGCCATTGAACAGGCTAAATTGAGTGAGCAATTGCCGGCGACTTGCATCCAACACACCCGCCCGTACCGTACTGGTGCCCGTTCCATATAAGGTGTTATCATCGTACCAAAGCAACTTGCTCAGCACATCAGCGCCCTTAAATTCGTATCGTTTAGATAAATTTGCAATAATATTACCTGAATTACGATCAATTTCAAGTATTTCTGCATCCAAATTGCCGTTAGAGGGCGTCGGATTTTGATAATACAGGTAGTTACCACCTGCACCGTTTTCCAATATCCCAACCGATGTAGGGTTACTGCTGGTGATGGTTTTAGTCCAAAGCATCACGTTATTTTCCGGATTATATCGAAAAACAAAACCTTTCCGCTGGTCGGCAACCAAACCCTGGATCCCACAACCAATAAGCAAACCCTCTGCGTCTTCAAAAATTTCAGTTGGTGTAACCGGCTCAAAAATACTGACCGCAAAATCGCGCAGCCAGATCACTTCACCCGACGTATTCATTTTTTGGATAAAAGTGCGCCCTGCCTTCCGACCAGTCAGGTACAAATTTCCGTCGCTGCTTTTGGCAATGGCCGTACCCAGTTCTGTTTGGTTTTCACGTCCGAACACTTTAAAGAAAGACTTTGGATGGCAATTGCAAGCAGCAGCGTTGGCTACATTGTCCAATACCTGCAAACGGTAGGTAAAGTTCGTATCCACGTTATTACCGCCACTGACCAACACCTTAAAGGTATCGGCGCTGCTATAATTGGTACCGTGGAGGGTGATTATTTCGCCAGGACAAAGCATAATGTCACGTGTCAATTGAATCTGACAGAAAGCCTGGATGCTGTTCAAAACAAAGAACAACAGTACAATAGATCGGGAAAAGGTAAATTTCATAGGAGATTAAGATTTTGGTGATGCTTCCAAAGGTAATTGGAAGAGAATGACTGCAAGGTACAAAATGGGGATGTGTCGCAAATGCGACGGTTGGTCAAACCTTTAATAAATTGTTGGTAAACAGCCAGGAGGCGAAAGAATATACACTTAAAAAATATACTACTTTTTTGTTTTAAAAATAAACCATTTATAAAACATTTTATTTTATCTTTGCAGCACACTAAAACACTTAAACTTATGTCAACTCAAGCAGTAGCCGAGCGCTTTTTCGAATTAGCCACGGAAGGAAAGTTCGAACAAATCCTCACCGAATTATTCCACCCCGATGCAGCAAGCATTGAGCCTGAAAACGCCCCTTTCCAATCTGTAAAAGGTTTGGACAACATCATCAAAAAAGGCCAGGAATGGCATGATGTAACGGAAGAAATGCACGGCGGTTACACCAATGCACCCATCGTTGCGGGTAACTTTTTCGCCTGTACCATGGGCATGGATGTAACGATCAAAGGCCAGGGTCGAATGCAAATGGATGAAGTCGCCGTGTATGAAGTGCGCGATGGCAAAATTATGAAGGAGCAATTCTTTTATTAATTGAGGTTCCGCAGCGGCCCCATGTATGCGTTGCGTGCGTACATGGGGCGCACTTTTCGATAAAACAGGTCGAATTGTCGAAAAAATGGATTAATCGCCAATATTTTTTGGTCTTTTGGGGTTGTTAAAACCTGCTATGAAACAACTACAAAACTTCTTTTTGTTCTGCTCCGGGGTAGAACTTTCGTTGCTGGATCGCTGTCCATCGGATCGCAACAAATACATGGGCATCGGCGCTACGGTATTTTTCACCGGCGTATTGGCGTTTTTCTCTTCCAGTTTTGCCTTGTACACCATCTTTGATTCCTACTTTTTTGCAGCAATTTTCGGCCTGGTGTGGGGTTTGATGATTTTCAACCTCGACCGCTACATTGTGCTAAGCATGAAAAGTTTTGGCAAATGGTGGCGCGACTGGCTGGTAGCCCTGCCCCGTATTGCGCTCGCGGTATTGCTGGCGTTGGTCATATCCAAACCCCTGGAAATGAAGATTTTTGAAAAGGAAATCAAGGCCGAGTTGGTGATGATGGAACAAGAAGTGTTCAAACAACAGGAAGACCAGTTGAAAACCCGTTTTCAAACTGGTTTGGATGATGCAAGGGCACAAATCGCCCTTTTAAAAGCAGAAATAACGCAAAAAGCAGCCTTGCGTGATACGCTTGTGCGGCAGGCCGTACAAGAAGCAGATGGTACAGGAGGTTCGGGGAAAAAGAACCTCGGCCCGATTTACCGCGCCAAATTAGCCGCTGCCGAAAAAGCAGAAGTAGAGTTACAACAAACCCTAGCAACCAATCAACCGCTTATTTTGGAAAAAGAAAAGGCCAATCAAGCCCTGGAAACAACCATTCAAACGGAAACAGCGGGTTTGCAACGTTCTAAATACGACGGTATCGCAGCACGTATGGAGGCACTTTCCCGTTTGGGAGGCCGCAGTCTGGCATTTTTATACGCCAGTTTGTTTATTACCCTGCTGTTCGTTGCCATCGAAACAGCGCCTATTTTGGTCAAATTGATATCCTACCGCAGCCCCTACGATTATTTGCTGCACGAGCATGAGCACGTATTTGAAATGGCTACCCGGGAATCAACCACCTTACGCGCAAATGCCATCAACTTCAAACTAAAATTTGATACCGAAACAGGACAACACCTGATCGTTTCAAGCATTGCGATGGAAAAAGCCTTAATCGATCACAAACTCAAAGAAAAACTGGAGGAATTGAAAAACAAACCGTTCGATTGGAAATGGTCGCCTAAAACCAGTGCATAAGCCCCATTAGAACAGGTTTTGAGCAACTGATTGAATCATTCAATTGCTCAGAACCTATTGGACTTGTTGCGATGAGGCGTATAAATGCTTTATGCTTCCGTTTTTGGCGTTTTTTTACCAAATTTTGCCTGAAGGAACGCAAAAACTACCGGCAAAACAGAAACCCCAATGATCCCAAAAACAACAATTTCAAAGTTGTTTTTAATAATCGGAATCTGGCCAAAAAAGTAACCCGCCAGCGTAACACCTGTTACCCATAAAATACCACCTACCACACAATTGAACATAAAGCGGCGGTATTTCATATTGCCAACACCCGCCACGAATGGAGCAAACGTGCGCACGATGGGAATAAAACGTGCCATAATCAGTGTTTTACCGCCATGTTTGTCGTAAAACTCTTGGGTTTTGGTAATATAACTCCGTTTAATAAACCAATAATCACGGGTAAAAACACGGTTACCCAGGTATTTGCCAAAAAAGTAATTCGTATTATCGCCCAAAATCGCAGCCGCAAACAACAACGGAATCAGCAGCCAAATATTGAGAATGCCCGTTTTGGCCACCAAGGCACCTGCGGCAAACAACAGCGAATCGCCCGGCAAAAAAGGCGTTACGACCAACCCGGTTTCACAAAAAATAATCAGTGCCAAAATAAAATAGGTTTGCCACTGGTATTGGGTCAATAAAGCTTCCAGGTGTACATCCAGGTGACGGATAAAATCAAGCAGCTGCGTCAACAAATCAAGCATGTTATGGTGTTTAAATGCCGGTGAAAGCAAATCAATTAAACGTTGTGGTGCATTTTTGAACGGCGCGAAGATAAAACAAGTTTATTATCTGTTGCGCCTTCGAGCCATTGTTCCCCATGCCTAAGCAAGAACGATGCCGACAAAACAAACATTCCTGGCCCACCCGTATGTAAATACCTAAAATAAAGCATCTGCTGTTTACCTTTGTGGCGAAATTAAACGCATGATCCAATTATTCCGTCCTGGTCCTTCCGACCCAGCAAGCGATGAGGCTTTGCTGGCACAATACCGTTCGTCCGGGGAGGCACGGTATTTGGGACAATTGTACGAACGCTATATGCCGATGGTATATGGTGTTTGCGTAAAAATTTTGAAAGATACCGGCCTGGCAGAAGATGCCGTGATGGCCATTTACGAAACCCTCGATCGCAAAGTACAAGACCATACGATCGAATCGTTTCGAGGCTGGCTGTATGTACTGGCACGCAACCATTGTTTGATGGAATGGCGCAAAAAACAACGCCGGCCCACCGATTTACACGCACCCGAAAACATGGTATTTTACGATGCCATCGAAGGTCCTTTTGAAGTAGAGTTGCCCGGTACCAATCAGTCCCTGCAAAAATGCCTCGAAATTTTGCCCCAACTTCAGCGCCGCAGCGTAGAATTGTTTTATTTTGAAGAAAAATCCTACAAAGAAATCGCTGAAATGGTACAGGAAGAGCTCGGTATGGTGCGCTCGCAAATTCAAAATGGCAAACGAAATTTGAAAAAATGCCTGGGCGGAGTGAGGAGTGAGGAGTGATGAGTGAGGAGTGATGAGTGAGGAGTGATGAGTGAGGAGTGATGAATGATGAGTGATGAGTGATGAGTGAGGAGTGATGAATGATGAATGATGAATGATGAATGATGAATGATGAATCAGGGGTGTACGAAGGATTAATATAATAAAAAAACCAAGAAGTTCTTTGAAAATACGGGTATTT
>CAIVGO010000139.1 GCA_903905445.1 uncultured Bacteroidota bacterium | reverse complement strand
GCAAGTGGCCGCCTTTTTTGGCAAACCCGTTTACAACTCGATCGACCCGGATGAAGTCGTGGCCCTCGGTGCGGCGATTCAAGCGGATGTACTGGCTGGCAATCAAAAAGACTTGTTGTTGCTGGATATCACGCCTTTATCACTGGGCATTGAAACCGTGGGCGGCTTGATGGATGTGATCATTCCGCGCAATTCCAAAGTACCAAGCAAGGCGGGGCGCCAATACACTACCAGCGTGGACGGACAGAAAAACCTGAAAATTGCCGTGTACCAGGGCGAACGCGATTTGGTGGCCAGCAACCGAAAACTGGGTGAATTTGTGTTGCGCGATATTCCGCCGATGCCCGCGGGTTTGCCCAAAATTGACATCCAGTTTATCCTCAATGCCGATGGAATTTTGACCGTAAAAGCCAGCGAATTGCGTTCCGGACTGGCACAATCGATCGAAATTACCCCAACCTACGGCATCAGTGAAGAAGATATGGCGCGAATGTTGCTCGACAGCATCGCGCATGCACAGGAGGACGTGCGTATGCGAGGCATCCTCGAAGCCCGCAATGAGGCCAATAACCTGTTGCTCGCCGGCGAAAAATTCCTGCAACAAAACGATCAAATCCTCGAGGAGGAAGAAAAAGCAAATACAAAAGTTTTGTTAACTGCCTTGCGCGAAGCCACCAAAACGGAGGATAAAGACGTTATCCACACCGCCATCGAAGCGCTCAATGAGTACACCATGCCGCTTGCACACCGCGCCATGGACGAAACCATTCGAACTGCGATGACGGGCAAAGGCATTTCAACCACAAACTATTGATATGAAATACGTTATACTTCCGGCATTGTGCCTGTTTGTCCTGCTTTCTGCTTGCCGCGCTCAGCAGGCGACCACCCTTACGCCTGCTCCTAAGGCAACCGAAAAAGCCCCGGCATTTGTCACCTGGGACAGCAAACTGATCGAATTGGGCAAAGTAAAAAAAGGGGAAAAACGCGACCTCTTTTTTACCTTCACGAATACTTCCGGAGCCGATGCGCAGATAGACCTGGTGGATGCATGTACCTGTACCACAACGGATTACCCGCGCGGAATTATTCCACCCGGCGGTAAAGCGCGCATTGATGCGACCTTCGACAGCACTGAAAAAGAAGCCTCGGAAACTATTGACGTTAATGTGGTTTTTAAACAAAACGATGCGGCCGGGAATTCACGGTTGGAAACGGTTCGGTATTCGTTTGAATTGGTGGAGTGAGTGATGAGTGATGAGTGATGAGTGATGAGTGATGAGTGATTAATGTTAAGATTATGGGCTCGTAACCAACAAGTTACAAGCCCATAATTCAAAAAAACACAATTTATTTTAATAAAAACTAAGGTTGAAACACCCAACTTATCACTCCTCACTTATCACTTATCACTCCTCACTATTTAAACGTGATCGCTTTTACCGGCGAAACCCGCGCAATTACCATGGAAGGCAGCAATAAAAACAACAAAGTAAGCAGTAAAGTGCCAATATTGATCCCTACAACCGAAAGCCATTCAATACGAATCGGCGCATAAGACAGATAATAATCGGCTTCTTTCATGGTGATGAAATGAAACTTATCTTGTAAAAAACAAAAGCCCAAACCGATTAAATTGCCCCAAAATATGCCCAAGGACATGATAACGGCGGCATAATACAGAAATATTTGCCGGATTTTGCGGCTGTGTTCGCCCATGGCTTTGAGCAGGCCGATCATTTGGGTGCGTTCGAGCACGAGTACCAGCAAGGCGGTAATCATGTTCACGATGGCAACGGCGAGCATGAGGCTGAGCACGACAATTTCGTTGGAGTCCTGCAATTGCAACCACTCAAAAATGGCAGGGAATTTTTCCTGGATGCTCACGCTCAACAAAGAGGGCGGTAATACTTCCTGATAAATG
>CAIVGO010000138.1 GCA_903905445.1 uncultured Bacteroidota bacterium | reverse complement strand
TTGAAGCGATGCGCAGGGCAAAGCATTTTTTACCCAACAAGGCATTGCCGCCATAGCCGCTACCATAGGAAATGATGAGGCGTTCTTCCGGGAAATGCGAAATATACTTCACCGTAGGGTTGCAAGGCCAGTTTACGTCTTTTTCGCCCGGCTGCAAAGGTGCGCCAATCGAATGTACACATTTTACGTACGGACCATTTTCTATATACGACATCACAGAATCACCCATGCGGGTCATGATGTACATATTAACGACAACATACTCAGAATCGGTCACTTGAACGCCATAACGAGAAAGTTCAGAGCCAACCGGGCCCATGCAAAACGGAATCACATACATGGTGCGGCCCTTCATCGCGCCGGCAGTCAAATCTTCCAGGATGTTTTTCATTTCCTGCGGCTCCATCCAGTTGTTCGTAGGGCCAGCATCTTCTTTCCGACGGCTGCAAATAAAGGTTTTGTCCTCTACGCGGGCTACATCACTTGGATCGCTGAAACAAGCAAAACTGTTTGGACGTTTTTCGGCATTTAGCGGAATAAAAGTGCCTTTTTCTACCAATAATTGGCATATTTCGTCGTACTCGGCTTTGGAGCCATTGCACCAACGCACCGCATCGGCTTCACAGTGATCGGCGAGGGTTTTCACCCAATTTTCTAAAGCGGCGCGGTTGGCACCCACTTGTTGGGAGGGAAATGATGATTTTTCAAACATGGCGGTTAAGGCTAATGTTTTTTACAAATGGACAGATGGTATAGCAATTGAATGCACGAATGTAACGGGAAATGCAGCGGATACAAATTGACTGCAATCATGCGCCGCACAAACCTTGATCATACGCACCACGTGGTGAGCGGTGCTTTTGATTTACTCAAGGTCGGCAAACATTTTTCTTGTTTCTGTGGCTTCTTTCGGTTTAATCCGGCCCGCCAATACCAAGCGCATTTCTCTGCGACGGGCAGCGCCTTCATACAAACTTTGCTCTTCGCTCGACAACGGCAATACCGGCGGTACTTGCACAGGGGTGCGTTTTTTGTCATCCAATGCTACAAAGGTAAAATAAGCATGGTTGCAACGTCGGGCGTTTTGGCCTTTAACATCGTTGGCAAACACCTCTACATATATTTCTACAGAAGTATTAAAAGCCCGTGTTACGGAGGCTTCCAAGGTGATTACATCCCCCAGTTTGATCGGGTTTTGAAAAGAAATATGGTCTACCGCAGCCGTAACCACATGCGCTTCGGTGTGTTTGCCTGCGCTGATCGCACAAACAATATCCATCCAGCGCATCAAATAACCACCCATCAAGTTGCCCATCGGGTTGGTATCATTGGGCATAATTAGTTCGGTCATCACCGTACGGCTTTCCGAAACTTTTTTAGGATCTAAAGAACGTTTTGACATGCAAGAAATTAAAAAATGAATGCGCGGTGGTTTGTCAGACACTAAACGGTCTGGGTCGCAACCTTTTGGCGCATGACCCATTCATAGCTGCCAAACATCACCGCTGAAAAGAACAAATCACCGACGATGGTATTGCCCAAAAATGGCAGTCCAGCAACATAACACATCAAAAGATCAAAAAATGATTTTCCGTACATGCCCGAAACAGCCCAAACCCCAAAATTGGAAACCAGGAAAAAGATCAGGGATGCACTCAAACTGGTACCCAAAACCCGCACTGGTGTCCGTTTTGTGCGCAGCATCAAAAAACCTGCCAGTATGACCAAACTAAATGCGCCATAGGTCCAAAAGGAAGTAAACCAGGTGAAATTAGGGTAATATTGCGCATACAAAACGTTGTTCAATACCAAATCGGTCAAAAACAAAGCCGCCAAAGGCACAAAAAAGGCCATCCAGCGACGACTAAAATAGGCTGCACCAAACAAGCCAATGGCACTAATAGGCGAAAAATTGTAAGGTGGGGTTGGTAAAAAATGTAAACCCAAACGAACCAAGGCCGCCAAAATCACGAAGACAAAAAGGAGTCGAATTTTCATGCTTTTATATTTATTGGCACAAAGATAGAAAGCCTTTCGTTTCCTTTGCTGCTTATTGCGATACGTTTTTCCAAAAAATGCCTGTCACACACATGTTTTGCTGTATTATTGCAGCATAAATCTGATGTAATACGATGAAAAAAATACTTTTCTGCTTCGGCCTATGTACCCTGTCTTTCAATGGTTTGTATGCACAACCCGAACGTTGGCAACAACGCGTGCAATATGAAATGGCCATTGATATGGACGTGAAAAATCATCAATACCACGGTATTCAACAGTTAAAATATACCAATAACAGCCCCGACACGCTTGATCATTTATTTTACCATCTGTATTTTAATGCTTTTCAACCCAATAGTATGATGGATGTGCGGTCGCGCACCATCGAAGATGCAGATCCACGGGTTGCAGATCGGATTCAAAACCTGAAACCGGAAGAACAAGGCTGGATCAAAGTGCGCAGCCTGCGCCTGAACGGCAAGAATTTATCGTTCGAAACCAACGGAACAATCCTGGAAGTGCCGTTGTCGGAACCTATTCCGCCGAATACGACCGTGGTATTGGAGATGGACTGGGATGCGCAATCGCCTGTTCAAATTCGGCGTTCAGGCCGTGATAACCGCGAAGGAGTGGCTTACTCGATGGCCCAATGGTACCCCAAACTTTGCGAATACGATTACCAGGGCTGGCACAGCAATCCTTACATTGCCCGGGAGTTTTATGGTGTTTGGGGCGATTTTGATGTGAAAATCACCATCGATAAAAAATATGTGGTCGCTGCGGGCGCTTACCTGCAAAACCCGGAAACGGTGGGCTATGGATACGAACAGCCTGGCCAAACGGTAAAACAACCCGCTGGCGATAAACTTACCTATCATTTTAAATCTGAAAATGTACACGATTTTGTGTGGGCAGCTGATCCAGACTTTACCCACACGAAATTATTGGCAGAAGATGGCTCTTTGATGCATTTTTTCTGGAAAAAAGGCAAAGGCTACGATGCCCAATGGGAAAAACTGCCCGCCATTATGAACCGCGCGCGGAGCATCATGAATGCTCATTTTGGTAAATACCCGTATAAAGAATACTATTTCATTCAAGGTGGCGATGGCGGCATGGAGTATCCATTGGCTACCCTGATCACCGGCAACCGCCCCATCAATAGCCTCGTTGGCGTTGCGGTACACGAACAACTGCATTCCTGGTACCAAATGATCATGGGCTCCAACGAAAGTTTATATGCCTGGATGGATGAAGGCTTTACCTCGTACGCAGAAAATATCGTGGAAAATGAATTGGCCAAAGAAGGTTTGCTTCCGGGCCGAAAATATAGCGATAATCCGCATGTTGATACCTACCGCGGTTATGTTGCCCTGGCGACCAGCGAAAAAGAAGAACCCATGACCACCCACGCGGATCATTACCAATCCAATTATGCCTATAGCCTGGATGCATACGTGAAAGGCGCGGTGTTTTTGAGCCAACTGGAATATGTGATCGGTACGGAAAACGTCGCAAAAGGCTTGTTGCGTTATTTTAATACCTGGAAATTCAAACACCCGAACCCCAATGACATCACCCGGGTGATGGAAAAACAAAGCGGCTTGGAGCTCGACTGGTATAAAGAAGATTGGGTAAATACCTTGAATACCATTGATTATAGTGTAAAAGCAGTGGAAGCGGAAGGACGCAAAACCACCAAAGTGACCATTGAACGCCTTGGTAAAATGGCCATGCCCCTGGATGTATTGGTTACGTATTCGGATGGCGACCAGGAGTTGTTTTATGCACCCCTGGAAAGTATGCGGGGCGAAAAACCGGCAAGTGGCAAGGTCAAACGCACCGTTTTGCCCGATCATCGCTGGGTAGATGCAGAATACAGTTTTGAAATACCCGAGAAGACCCGCAAAATTGCCAAAATTGAAATTGATCCAGCAGACTTGATGGCAGACATTGCCCGGGAAAACAACGTTTGGGAGAAAAAATAACCATATAAACGCAGCATGTTTCTTTCTTTTCCTGAGCATTTCTTTTGGGGGACTTCCACGGCCGCTGCGCAAGTAGAAACAGCGGGGGAACACCCCTGGCGCGGACTGGTGGCCAAAGATGGTTACCGTTTTGAACGCACCACCGACCATGAATTACGCCGCGCCGAAGATGCAGGTTTAATTGCTCGTTTAGGCAGTATTTATCGGTGTGGGGTAGACTGGAGCCGGTTGCAAACTGCGCCCATGGCCAAGTTTGACCCAGCTGTAGTGGCCGAATACAAAGCCTTTTTCAACGATCTTCAGCAACGGGGCGTAGGCATTATGTTGGTGCTGCACCATTTTAGTCACCCCAATTGGTTTGAAGCACAG
This sequence comes from uncultured Bacteroidota bacterium, assembly GCA_903905445.1. Lineage (GTDB taxonomy): Bacteria > Bacteroidota > Bacteroidia > Chitinophagales > Saprospiraceae > M3007. Next base: position 2,848 of record CAIVGO010000138.1, on the reverse strand, counting down.
GGAGGTTGGACGAAAGAAGATAATATTCCTTTTTTTGTAAATTATAGTCAACAGTGCATTAAGCATTTCGGCGAATATGCCCGCTATTGGAATACCTTCAATGAGCCGAATGTTTATGCTATGAATGCCTTTATGTTGGGCAATTTTCCACCTTTTAAAAAGGGACGGTATTTCACGGCAAATCGGGTGCTCGACAACATGGGAAAGGCGCATGATATTGTCAAGTTGTTGATTAAGGAAAAGTACAAAGATTGTCCGGTTGGTATTTCTTTGAATACAGCCTTATTTAAAGGGGTGAATTTGCCCGGGCATGCTGTAGCCGCTTTTGTCCGTTGGTGGTTTTTGGATCGTGCCGCGCGTCCGTTTAAAAAGAGTGATTTTTGGGGATTGAGTTATTACGCCTATATGTTATTCGACCCTTTTCCTATCGACGCAATTGATCGGGTAGGGGACTTGGAAAAGCGCAATATCCCGCACGACCGCATGTGGGGATATCAACCGGAAGGGCTGGGGATGATGTTGCGCCGTTTTCACAAACAATACAAATTGCCCATCATTATCACGGAAAATGGCATTTGTAGCGATGATCCACAGCAGCGCATACAAAGTTTGCGTGATTATTTAAAAGTTTGTCACACTGCAATACAGGATGGTGTAGATTTGCAGGGCTATATCCATTGGAGTACCTGGGATAATTTTGAGTGGCATTTGGGGCCTACTTATCGGTTTGGATTGATCCGGGTTAATTTTGAAACGATGGAGCGTACGTTTACGCCCGCTGCTGAATTTTATAGCGAAATTGCAAAGAATGGCGGGGTTTCGCTTTGATTTTGTTTTTGTAAACCATTGTTATGCAAAAGATTATACTCCCCGTATTGCTTTTATGCGCCAGTTTCCTGCAAGCCCAGGTATTTATGCGCAACTTTGAAAATGCAGCATCGCTTTCGCTTGGAAGTGCCACGCTGGCTTATCCCGACTTGTCGATTGGTACGACCAACGAGGCACAACTCGGGCTCCCGCATAAACTTGGATTTTTAGCGAGCACGGCAATTCCTTATGGAATCAGCGATTGGCAATCAGTCCAAGTACAAGGTTATGCCAATATTGGAAGCAACAGTGGCGTTGGGATTGATATTAACCACGGCGGCACCGAAGATTACCTGGAACAACGTGCCCGGGTGCAATATGGCCGCCGATTGGGTCAAAAATTTTACCTCGGCGCTTCCCTGGATGCCTTACGGGTGTCCCAACAAGAATACGGCTCCTCCAATACGGCCACCTTTAGCATCGGTATGATGGCGCAAGCCCTGCCGAAAGTGTGGATTGCCGCCCGGGTTTCGAACCCTTTACAACAAAAACTGAGTGACGAGATTTTGCCCACCACCTTGCGCATTGGCGCTTGTTGGCAAGCCTCTAATTTGTTTTTAATGCTCCTTGAAACGGAAAAAATCATCGATCGTCCGGTGCAACTCAAAGCGGGTGCCGAGTACCGGCCAACTCCTTTGGTGGCCATTCGTATCGGAACCCGCAACAATCCGGCACGTATTGGGTTTGGAGCAGGTTTGCGCCTGAAAAACGGGTTGCGCATCGACTTGGGGTCTGAATGGCATCCGGTGTTGGGCATAACCCCATCGGCAGCCATCGCCTGGAGCAAAGACAAATACCATCGTAATCAAAAGTCCGGCCCGGACAATCAATAAAACATGAATAACATTACAGTAATTGGCAGCGGTACCATGGGAAATGGGATCGCACACGTTTTTGCGCAATTTGGCTATCAGGTAACCCTGGTAGATATTGCACAAACGGCCTTAGACAAAGCCATGGTGACCATTGCGGGCAACCTGGATCGCCAAGTGAAGAAAGGTACCCTGACAGAGGATGAAAAAACAGCCACCTTGGCGCGTATTCAACCGGTGACCGACTTGGCAACCGGGGTGGCAAATGCAGATTTAGTCGTGGAAGCCGCCACGGAAAATGTAGGTTTGAAATTGAAAATTTTTGGTGAAATGGATCAGTATGCACCACCTGCTGCCATTTTAGCCACCAATACTTCCAGCATCAGCATCACCCAGATAGCGGCAGTGACCAAGCGCCCCGCGCAAGTGATTGGCATGCACTTTATGAATCCAGTGCCGGTCATGAAACTGGTAGAGGTCATTCGCGGGTATGCCACCAGCGATGCCGTTACGCAACAAGTCATGGAACTCTCGGTCAATTTAGGAAAATCGCCAGTAGAAGTAAATGACTACCCCGGTTTTGTGGCCAACCGCATCTTGATGCCGATGATCAATGAAGCCATTTATACCTTATTTGAAGGCGTGAGTGGTGTCGTAGAAATTGATACGGTGATGAAATTGGGCATGGCGCACCCCATGGGCCCACTCCAATTGGCCGATTTTATTGGCCTGGATGTATGTTTGTCTATCATGCGGGTGTTGCACGACGGATTTGGCAATCCCAAATACGCCCCTTGCCCCCTTTTGGTCAATATGGTGATGGCCGGGAAATTAGGTGCCAAAACGGGTGAGGGTTTTTATCGGTACACACCGGGCTCTAAGGAAATCGTACCAGCGCGGTAAGTTGATAGTTGTTAGTTGTTAGTTTGTTAGGATTCCTTGGGCTTTGGGTGGTAACCCTCGGAGGTGACACCTCAAACGGTAACCTCCGGAGGTGACACCTCAAACGGAAACCTCCGGAGGTGACACCTCAAACGGTAACCTCCGGAGGTGACACCTCAAACGGTAACCCTCGGAGGTGACACCTCAAACGGTAACCCTCGGAGGTGACACCTCAAACGGTAACCCTCGGAGGTGACACCTCAAACGGAAACCTCCGGAGGTGACAC
>CAIVGO010000137.1 GCA_903905445.1 uncultured Bacteroidota bacterium | reverse complement strand
TACGTCAAAGAACGGACTCATTTTTAATTGCTCAGGATCCTTCCATTGTTCGGTTCCTATGTTCAAATATTGCAATTTAGCAGCATTTCCGGCTAAATCAGCCTTGGCACGCAGGTATTTTGATTGTATTTCCTCCAGATTTTTGGCAGCACCTGCACTGGAGGATTGCAAACTCCGCTGACGTTCCAGTTCTTTTTCGAGAAATACCAGATCCGCCTTTGCATGCAAGTAGGCTTGTTCAATTTCAATTAAAGCAGTGGTCGCAATTCGAAAGAGCACATGTCCTTTTTTTACATTTTGGCCTTCATGCACTAATACCGCTTCGACACGACCGGTTAGTTTAGCGCTCACAGCAGCCCGGTTTTGGGGTAATACCGCCACCATGCCGTTGGCTTCAAAGTTATTTGCGATGGTTCTCTGCATAGCAGGGCCCATTTCCAAAGACATCATTTTTATTTGATCCCGGCTGAGGGTAAGGGCTTCGGGCGTCGTGGTGGTTGGTGCTTCGGTTGTTGCTGGTGTGGTGGATGAAGCGCCACAGCCCGCCATTATTAAGTATAAAAACAAGACAAAAATTGCTTTTTGCATGATAAAGATAGGTTAAAAATGTGAATTTATTGTTTGAATGGTACCGGACCTGGAAAACGGACCGCTCAATCTGTAAAATGGGGTACTCAACTGAATACTCATGGTGCCAATTGAATGACCGCCTGGTTCCAGTCGTGCACTGCTTCCATCTGGTGCAGGCGCAAATCGAATACCGTTGAAATAGCCTGCAAATACTCATAAGCTGAACTTGCCCCGATTTTGCGTTCGGTTTCGGCCGCTTCTAACAGTGCTTGTTGCTGAGTTGCGCCAAATGTTTGGAGCAATTTCAAACTTGCCTGGGCAGTATGGGCGATGGCCAAAATATCATTTCTGTGTTTGCGCAGCGCCAGGGCTTGTTGGGCTGCCCGCGATTTGGCAATAAATACCTGCAATTGTCCCGCTTCTAATTGCGCTTTGTACGCTTTTTGTGCAATCGGAATTTTCAAACCTACATAAGCATTGGGCAACAAGCGGTTATACGGATCCACATTGGTTACTACCCCCAAGGTAAACGCGGGTTTGCTTTTTTGTTGGTAAACCGTTTTTTCGGTTTGCATCAAATTCAAATCGGCTTGCCACAGGTTTCCATAAACACTTTGCAGGGGCAAGGTATCGGGAAAGGGGCGCTGTTCAAACGACTTCGGAAGCACAATCGGGTTGTCTGAAATACCCAGCAGCAATTGTAGTCCAATTTTTGCCGCTTCCAACTGGTCCTTTGCTTGTTGGGCAAGGAGTTGCGCTTCCTGTGCGCGTGCCAGCGCGTGCAGGCGCGACACTTCCGAAATGGCTCCGGCTTTTTGTTCCAGGGCAGCCATACTGGCAAATGCCTGCAAAATGCTGTCCTTTTGGTTCAATAATTGTTGCTTGGCCTGCCAATAAGTAGCATTTTCATACATAAGTCGAACCTCCAGGCGCAGACCTCGGGCAAATTGCTCCGATTCGGCGGTTGCGACACCGACACGCGCCTGTTGTACGGCTTTGTTGGCCCGGCGCAAGGCGGGATGCTCCAACTCCTGCAAAACGCCAATTTCGGGGTTAAACGGCCCCCAGGCATACACCTGCAAGGGCGCGATTGTCTGGGTTGTTGGCATCAAAGCCGTTTCCTTTTGTATTTGCAACACACCTTCCTGCATACCCGGATGTGTTTGCTGGGCGAGCCGAATAGCATCTGCTTCGCTCAACATTTGTTGCGCGGAAGAAACACCCGTAAAACCAAAAATCAGGCAGAGTATCACCATCGGCATTCCTTTTTTGCGCCTTTTTGCTGCCCGTGCCATGATCCACTCGTACATCACCGGCAACACAACCAACGTTAAAAGGGTCGCTGAAATAAGTCCGCCAATCACTACCGTCGCCAGTGGTTTTTGTACCTCCGCGCCAGCCCCATGGGAAATCGCCATCGGCAAAAAGCCCAAAGAAGCCACGGTTGCAGTCATAATAACCGGCCGGAATCGGGTAAACACGCCTTTCAGCACCCGTTCTCGGATGGTTATATCTGGAAATTCCTGTTCGAGTTGTTTAAAATAGCCAATCAACACCATGCCATTGAGCACGGCTACGCCAAAAAGGGCGATAAAACCAACCCCCGCGCTGATGCTAAAAGGCATATCACGCAACCAAAGCGACAACACGCCCCCAACTGCAGAAAATGGAATGGCCGAAAAAATAAGTAAACTCTCTCGAATACGGCCAAAACTGAGGTAAAGCAGCAATAAAATAAGCAACAGCGCCGCAGGAACCACCAGTGCCAGCCGGGCCGAGGCATTTTGCAGGTTTTCAAATTGGCCGCCATACGTAACGCGATATCCAATGGGCAGCTTGATTTTTTGGTCCACCACCGCCTGCACTTCGCTTACAACCGATTGCACATCGCGGCCGCGCACATTCAAATTTACATTAATACAACGTTCGCCATCTTCCCTGAATACCGCCATCGGGCCGTCTTTTATTTCAATATTCGCCAATTCACGCAAGGGTACCATGATCCCGTTTGCGCCCAATACCTGCAATTTACCCAAGGCCTCCAAGGGTTGTTGGGCATCAAAGTTAAGGTTGACTACAACATCATACCGGCGGTTTTCTTCCAGAATAATCCCGGCTTTTTGCCCGGCCATGGCCATTCGGAGCACTAAATTGGCATCTGCAAT
>CAIVGO010000136.1 GCA_903905445.1 uncultured Bacteroidota bacterium | reverse complement strand
TTCTTTTACACACACCGCCACCACATATTGTCCCAGTTGGTTGGGGGTACCCGTGATGGCGCCGTTGTTGGTGTTGATGGCTATTTTCGGACTGCCCCCCATTGGACTGGTAGGCAAATAGGTCGGAATTACAAAAGGGGCGTTTTCGAACGGCGGGCCACAAGGTGGGGTAGGGACAGCGCCATCGCAGGTAAATACGCCCGGTGCTTGCAGGATATTGCCACCACCCACCAGCGGCGGACAAAAACTATACACCAATAAATCGCCGTCCTTATCAATGGCCGAGTGGTCAAATTGTAAAGGCACATTGTTGCAAATCACAATGGGCGGAAAATCGACAAACGTTGGACTATTATTGCAAGCCTGTTGTGCGGCTGGCGTTAATTCGATCATAAAAGTAGCGCCAATATCCCCGGGATTGATCAGGTTTCGGATCGTTTCGTTGCGACAACAACGTTGATATACCACAAAATAGCTTTCAGTGGACGAAACAGATAACACCCGTTCAAATACATACGTTGCTTCTTCCACACACACATTGGGTATTTTCTGAATACACTGCGGGGTATCGGGCACCAGGGCGGTGAACAAGGACAAACTGGCTTTAAAGTTTTCCTGCCGTATGCTGGAGGCACTGCTGCCCCGGTAAATGGCAAACTCCGCCGGGTCGTCAAAAGCCGCCCCACCGCCCAGACAATCACGGTAAACTTTCATGGTAAACCGGTATCGACGGAAGCCAGGAGAACTTTCACCCAAACATTCGTAAGAAATTGTACCGCCAATGATATGTTTTGCCTCTAACAAAAGAGGGTGTAAAGTGCTGATAAACAACACAATCCATATTAAGCGTTTTCTTAGTTTCATAATATTTTTCGTTTTCCAGATATTGAGTAATGCCGATTCCAGTTAAAACACGCACATTTGCTTCGCCAAAATTAGGCACTAAACACTAACTTTTAGCCGTTTATTGGGTATGTTCCTGCTACGTGATGACATTTCTGAAATCGTCCGCCTGTTAGAGGCCGGATCGATCATTTGTTACCCTACCGATACGGTGTGGGCAATTGGTTGTGATGCTACCAACGAAGCAGCGGTTGCCCGTATTGCTGCACTAAAAGGCGAAATGCCTAAAAAAGCATATGTTGTGCTAGTTTCCGGCTTTGAGATGCTGCGCCAATATGCACCCAAAATTCACCCCCGGCTCGAAACGCTGCTTTCTTATCATACCCGCCCGCTTACCATTGTGTATGAAAAAACAGTAGGCCTGGCTCCAGGTGCCAAAGCGGCCGATCAAACCGCCGCCATTCGGATCGCGCAAGATGAGTTTTGTCAAACGCTCCTTCAAAAATTCGGAAAACCTTTGGTCAGCACCATCGCCTGCAAAGACGGCCAACCCTGTCCCGCAACCTTTGGCGGCGTGAGCAGTGAAATCCTCGGCGCGGTCGACTATGTGGTAAAATACCGACAAGACGATAAAGAACCACACGAACCATCTTCTATTGCCAAATTGGACCGGCACCTGGAACTGGAGTTTTTAAGAGATTAACCCCCGCAACTGTGAATCTTCCGTTTTTTATCGCCCGCCGACTCGCTTTTTCCGGAGAAAAAAGTTTTTCCCGATTGATTATCCGGATCGCCATCGCCGCTGTTGCCCTCAGCGTAGCAGTGATGATTTCCGCTACGGCGCTGATTTCAGGTTTTAAACACGAAATCAGTCGGAAAATATTTGAGTTTTGGGGCCATATTCACATTTCGGATACCGCTTATTCGCTTTCCTTTGAGCCAAAGCCCATTCGGATAGGCCAGGATTTTTATCCATCCCTGGATACCATTACCCACATCGAATATACCACCACCAAAACCGTACTCGGGGTTGAAACGGGTACAGAACAATTGGTGCGTTCCCATGGCGGGGTAGAGCATATTCAGGTTTTTGCCCATAAGCCGGGCATTATTCGCACCAAAACGGCCATGGAAGGCATTTTGCTGAAGGGCATCGGAAAGGATTTTGCCTGGGAGCATTTAAAACCTTATTTACAGGAAGGGAGCATCATCAGTATGCCCGATTCGGCACCCTCCCGCGACATCATCATCAGCCGACAAACCGCCGACCGACTCAAAGTAAACGTAGG
>CAIVGO010000135.1 GCA_903905445.1 uncultured Bacteroidota bacterium | reverse complement strand
GTTTCGACCAGCACGACCGGCCCTTTGTTTCGCTCGTTTAAAGCAAGCCCTGCTCCAACCCGCTTTTTCCCACGTTTACAGGATATCATCAGCAATACAAGTCCAAGCTGGGAAGTCCTGCCGTCGGTATCCCGCAACATGCGTTTTCGGGTAACGGTACGCGATAATAATAACGCCGGAGGATGTACCGAGGAAGACGATGTAACCATCACGGTAAGCGGTGCTGCCGGCCCATTTGTGCTCAACGCACCGAATACCAACGTCACCTGGCTGGTGGGTGCTACCCAGGCCGTGACCTGGAGTGTAAATGGCACCAATGCTGCACCAATCAACTGCGCCAATGTGCGGATTTCGCTTTCTACCGATGGCGGATTTACCTATCCGGTTGTATTGGCCAACAGTGTACCCAACAATGGATCTGCCAATGTGGTAGTACCCAACAATATTTCAAGCAATTGCAGGGTAAAAGTAGAAGCGATTGGCAATATCTTCTTCGATATTTCTAATACCAACTTCGTTATTCAGGCACCGCCAACACCCACTTTCCTCGTGGATGCCAGCCCTGCAAGCAACCAGGTGTGTGCAAATACCAGCAATACCGCTACCTATACCCTTACTTTTACAGCGATTGCAGGTTTCAATGCTCCAGTCAACATCAGCCTTACAGGCGCGCCTGTAGGTGCAACCGTGAGCATTACGCCTAGCCAACTTACGCCAAATGGCACGGCTACTTGCGTTATCTCAAACTTTACAACCCCCATGGCGGGCAATTACAACCTGACCTTTCTGGCCGCAGGAGGCAGTATTAGCCAGCTTGAAAACGCACAACTCTCGGTATTACCAGGTGCGCCCAGTACTGCTGCTACGGTAGTAACACCCGCAAATGGTGCGCAGGGTATTGCGCCTGGCGCCGATTTGGTATGGCGGAAAGTTGCTTTTGCGGATAGCTACACGGTCGAAATTGCCACAAGCCCAAGTTTTGCTCCGGCTAGTATTGTTTCCACGCTTTCTGTATCAGATACCACTGCCAGCCCCAATTTGCTCAATAGCACCGTATATTATTGGCGTGTAAAATCCAGCAACTTGTGTGGCGCAGGTCCTACATCAGGAAGCGCAGCATTTCAAACCTCTGATAAAGTTTGTGGACAAGTATTTACCAGCACCGATGTACCGAAAGTAATTGATGGCAATTCCATCAATTCCGCAATTTCAACCTTGAATGTGCCAGTAAATGCGGTTATTAGCGATATAAATGTAAAAATAAAGGCCGATCATACCTATGTAGGTGATTTGTCGGCCACCCTCAGTACGCCTTGGGGACAAGACTTTATCCTATTCAGTCGACCAGGCGTACCTGCCGATCAGTTTGGCTGCGGCGATGACAACCTCGACTTGGTTTTTGATGATGAAGCAAGTCTTTCGGCGGCAATTTTAGAAGGTACCTGTGTAGCCACCGGCATCGCTTTGCAAGGCACCTATCAGCCAATTGACACCCTGGGCTACATCGTGGGGGGCAATGCTTCTGGCGACTGGCAACTGGAAATCAGCGATAATTATGCCGATGATGGCGGCAGTTTAACGGCTTGGAGCCTCGATTTTTGCTTTCCTGCCGTATTGCCTCCAGGTATAATTACAACGAATTTACCCTTGAGCGTTCCATCGGGCGGCAGCGCCAATGTAGATGGCAGCTATTTGAGCATGCAACTTTCAGGCACATCGGCGCAAGGTCGGTATATCTTGTTGACTTTACCCGCGCACGGAACTTTGCGTTTGAGTGGTATTCCACTTACCATTGGTTCGGTGGTTACCCAGGCTGAAATCAACAACGGCTTGGTGTCCTATTTAAATAATGGTGACAACGCTACAACCGATCAGTTCCGATTCGACGCCCTGGATATCAATAATTCTGCCTGGGTACACGATGTTCCTTTCAATTTTGTTATTGTAAAAAACAACCTCAGTGCGCAGGCAACGCAAACCGCAGCGGTTCCTTGTAACAATGGAACCGGAGGTCAAATCACCGTAACTGCAAGCGGCCTCAATGGTACTTACACGTATAGTATCAATGGTGGAGCACCACAAACTTCAAATGTATTTAATGGCCTCGCAGCGGGTACCTATACAGTGGTGGTTACAGGCCAGTTTGGATTTACCGCCAGTACGAATGCTGTTATTTTGAGCAATCCAACAGCGGTAACGGGTACCAGCAATGTGGTAAACGATGTCATTACACTCACTGCCAACGGTGGCACAAGCCCTTACCAGTATAGTATTGATGGCACGTTCCAAGGCAGCAATACCTTCACCGGCGTACCCAATGGCGTATATGCCGTAACGATCCAAGATGCCAACGGTTGCACCGGCACTGTACAGGCAATCGTAGCCGTGAACACCCTGATTGTGAATGCGACCATTGTTTCGAATGTATTGTGTGCAGGCGGAGATCAAGGTATTATCAATGTTACCGTGGGCGGTGGCTCCTTCCCATATACTTATAGCCTCAATAATGGGCCATTTGTATCGCAGGATGTGTTTACCGGCTTGTTCGCAGGCTCTTACACGGTGGTCGTACGGGATAACATGGGCTTCGAAGCAACCACCAATACCGTTGTACTGACCAATCCGGCTGTATTGAATTTGAACGCAACAACCCTGTTGAATACCCTCACGGCAATTGCAAGTGGCGGTACTGCGCCTTACCAATTTAGTATCGACGGAACCAACTACCAGGATTCAGGGGTGTTTACGAACTTGACCAATGGAACTTATAGCGTTTCCACCCGCGATGCCAATGGCTGCATAACCACTAAAAATGCAGTTATTTCAATTCCTGCCCTTACGCTTACAGCCAACAATACCATTCCGGTGACCTGTTTTGGTGGGGATGATGGTGTCATTACGGCTTTTGCAACTGGAGGTATCCCGCCTTATCAGTACATTATTAACATGGCTCCTTTTCAAAACGGAAACGTATTTTCGGGATTAACGGCCGGTGTTTATAATATTTTGGTACGCGATGCCATCGGTACCCAGGTGTTCTTTACGGTGAATGTCAACCAACCAGATCTGTTAACCGTAGTAGCTACCAATGTGACAGACAATGAAGTGGCGCTTACCTTTAATGGCGGAACAGGTCCTTTTACCTATACCCTCAATGATACCCCAGGGGCACCGCTCAACAACCTTAGCATTGGCAATTACACCGTACTTGCAACCGATGCGAAGGGATGTACTGCTACGACGAACTTCGAAATTTTTGGCAATACCATTGTTACGCAGGTAGATAGCACGCGTGCAGTAAGCTGTTTTGGTGAAAACAACGGAAAGGTTACCCTTTGTGTTGATGGTGGTTATCCACCAATTACCCTGGCGGCAATTCCGGGTGCAACGGTTACCACCATACTCGGGACCTGCGATCAAAATTACGAAATTAGTGACCTCGTTGCCGGAAACTATTCCGTGGAGGTGGCCGACAGCAAGGGCTACACACAAATCATCAATTTCAGCATCAGCGAACCGGCTGCCCTCAGCCTCGGCGCGAGTGTCGTTACCGATTCCATTGTGCTGTCTCCATCAGGCGGTACAGGACCTTATGAATTCAGTTTGAATGCTGTTTCATTCCAAAGTAGCAATGTATTTGCCGACCTAAGTCCGGGTTCATATGTTGTAGAAGTCGTGGACGCAAATGGCTGCATTGCATTTAGCGAAGCAGTAGTCATTGTGAGCGCAACCATTGAGCCAAGCATTGCCTGGGGGCTTCAAATTGCGCCAAATCCAAGCACCGGATGGTTCCAATTGCGCATGGAAACGGCACCAAACAGCTTGCATTTGCAAGTACAAGACATGGCAGGACGTACTTTGCGCAACCTGGATTATACCCCAGGACAGGGCGCATTTCAGACAGACCTTGACCTCCAAGCGTTCCCACAAGGCATTTATATGCTGCGTATGACAGACGGGATCAACTGGGGTACAGTGCGCTTGAGCATTGTACGATAAGAACTTGATAACAAGCATAATATAAAATGCCGGGGCGATTTCACATCGTCCCGGCATTTATATTATTGTAGCCTTCAGTATAAACTAAACCCCCGGTGTAACAAATGGTATTTTGGTTACCACCGCATCCAATTTCTTGGCGCCCATTACAATTTTAATTTTAGTTCCTGGCGCTGCAAATTTTGCTTTTACATAACCCATCCCGATCGGCTGATCCAGGCTGGGCGCATGTGTGCCGGAAGTAACCTCGCCGATAACGGCACCCCGTGGGCTTTCGATGACATATCCGTGGCGTGGCACGCGGCGTTCGTTGAGCACAAATCCCACCAGCTTGCGTTTTACACCTGCTTCTTTTTGTTTTTTAAACCGATCAAAAGACGGTGCCTCTGCGGCTTTGTTCAATTTGGTAATCCAGCCCAAACCGGCCTCCAAGGGACTCGTTTTATCGTCGATGTCGTTGCCATATAAGCAGTATCCCATTTCAAGACGCAAGGTATCGCGGGCGCCCAAACCAACGGGTTGGATGCCAAACTTTTCGCCATTTTTGAATACTTTATCCCAAATTTTGACCAAATCCTTGTTTTTGGCATAAATTTCAAAGCCGCCGCTGCCCGTATAACCTGTTGCTGAAACAATCACGTTGTTGCAACCGGCAAATTTGCCCCGACGAAACGAATAGTACTTCATGCTTTTCAAGTCAATATCCGTCAACTTTTGCAAAGCTTCTACCGCTTTCGGGCCTTGCACCGCAATCAAGCCCGTTTTGGAGGATATATTTTGCAGTTTCACCTCAAATCCGCGCGCCAAACGTTTGAGCCAGCGCCAGTCTTTCAGTTCATTCGAAGCATTGACCACCAACATATAACTCTGTTCGCCTTCCACCACCATTTCAGGGGCATCATCCAAGCGATAAACGAGCAAATCGTCGACAATTCCTCCTTTTTTATTCGGCAAACAGGAGTATTGAACATCGCCGGGCTGGAGTTTGCTTACGTCGTTGGAAGTGGCGCTTTGCAAAAAAGCAAGCGCATCTTTTCCCCGAACAATAAACTCTCCCATGTGGCTCACATCAAACACCCCCACTGCATTGCGTACGGCGTTGTGTTCATCGGTGATGGTGGTGTAAGAAATGGGCATGTTATAGCCAGCAAACTCGGCCATTTTAGCCCCTAAAGCAATATGCTTATCGGTTAAGGCTGTTAATTTCATTCGTTATCCTTTTTTTTAGGTTGAGCGCGTGGTGTTGTTTTTTCAATTGCGGGGGTACTGCCATCAATCGGCGCAACCCGTGGGTCATCGCGGGTAGGCTTGCGTTTGGGCGGGATTGGAACACCGTTGGCGCCTTCAATGCGCACGTCCCCTGGTTCCAGTTTCAGCCTTTTACGCACATCTGACGGCAAAGCATCTTTGTGTACGGTAAAGGAAATCGTGTTGGCGCGCATGTAGGCTTCCGACACGTGCACATATCCTTTCAGGTCAGAAATTTCACCCCAGGAGTTTTTTACAACATAATAAATGCCGCTGTGGGTTTCGTCGAGGATGCCCGTGATGTGCATCAAGTGATCATCCATGGTAATTTGGCGATCAAACAATTGTTGGCGGTATTCCTGGGTTACATTCACTTCTGGCTCCCAAAACTTGAAAGTAGCCGCAATTTCTTCCTTGTTTTTGTCTTTCCATTCCTTTTCAGGCACAATCGCCAAGCCATTTTGGGCCGAAAAACCGCGGTTACTTACATCGGTATCCCACTCTACAGAGTAGCCTTGCTGTACTGCAAAATTGAGGCTTTGCATCAGTTCGCTCAATGGCAGGTTATAAAAAGACCCATTTGAAAAATTATCGGGCACCTCTAAAATGAACGGCTCGTAAAATGGGTGGTGGGTAAACGAGGTAATATTGACGTAATTTTTAGGGATAATGCCCAGGAAATCGCGGAACGCAATGGGGTCCATCGCCAAACCATTGACATTGAATTTGGCCGGTAGCATGCCAAATTCTTCATCCAACGCGGCATCAATTTTTTTCATCCAATCTTCGGATAAAGTACCTTCCTGGCCTTGTTTGACAAATTCGTCGCACAATGCTTTGAGCGTTTTTTCAATCCGCGCATGGTTGTAAGGCTTGCTCTTGTCTTTCCGACCAGGATAAGCCTCTTCGGGCACCAACCCATAATCTTTTACGGCATTGAGCAGATCGTGGGCAAGTCCGCCTTCTCCAAACTGGGTATGACCCTGGCGGCGTACGTAGTTTTCACATTTTTGACGATAAACGTGGCGTACAACATACATTTCAGAAAGATTTTGAACACCCTTGCCGAGGCGCAGTGCTTCACTCTCCAAAAAAGAAGCCGTACTGAAAGCCCAACAAGTACCCGTTTGGTCTTGGCTTTTGACCGGCGTAGTACTCAGTTGTTTGAATTCCTTAAAGGCATAAGGTTCGGGCTTTTGCGCCTGCGCAGTAAGCGCGGCAAGTAATGACAACAAGCAAAACATCATTTTTTTCATGCGCAATAATGGTCTTGTACAGTTAGGTAAGCCTTAAAGTAGGGGCAAAAATAAGCGATTTTAAAAAAAAGCACCCGCTTATTATTTTTCATGTAAAACAACTAGACACACATTGTTAATAGTTTTTATATGATTAAGATAACATAAAAATACTTAATTTTTTAAAAAATATTTTTTATTTCATAACACATTTATAATCAATACATTAAATTATATTTTTAATTTTAGGTAAATAAGATTTGCTTTTGTGGCCGCTTTCCCGATAAATTTGGCCTCAGCTTTGATGGGGGCTTTTGCCACCTCGTTATTATCACGTATTTTTTAAATGTAATCCCCCCCTCTACATGGCATCTTTTGGACCAAAACAGACCTTAACGCAAAGACTTCAACAGAAGCTTTCTCCACAGCAAATTCAATTGATGAAACTGCTGCAAATCCCGACCGCTTCCCTGGAGCAACGGATTCAGGAGGAACTTGAAATCAACCCCGCCCTGGAAGAAGGCGATGAAGGGGATGGCATGTTAGAAGGTCTTTCCGAAATGGACTTGGGCGATATGGACGCCGATTATTACGCCCGCGAACAAAAAGCGGAAGCGGGTGAAGACACCGGCGATATCGAACCCGCCAATATGATGGAATCCATCGAACAGGAATCTTCGGATGATTACGCAAGCGAAGATGAAGCCATTAATGTTCGGGAAGACGACGTAGAACTCGATGACTACCTGGTCAACTTTATAGAAGACGACCCGGCAACGTATAAAACCAAAGGCGAAGACCGCGCTGATGAAGAAGAGAAAACGGTTCCCTTGGCGTTTGAAAGCACCTTCCACGAATACTTGGAAGAACAAATTGGCCTGATCAACCTCGTGGATGAACGCGAAAAAATGATCGCTATGCAGATTATTGGCTCCATCGACGACGACGGGTATTTGCGCCGCGATACCACAGCGATGGTCGACGATCTTTTGTTCAGCCAAAATATCAGCACCACCGAAAAAGAAATCATCGATATCCTGCTCAAAGTGCAGCAGTTTGATCCGCCTGGATGTGGCGCCCGCGATCTTCAAGAATGCCTATTGCTCCAATTGAAGGCCCGGTTGCGTCAGGAAGATGAAGTGGTTTCGTATGAAGAAAAACTGGCCATTCACATTGCAATGCGCATTATTGACCAGCATTTCGACGAATTTACCAAAAAACACTATCCTAAACTTTGCCGACAACTCAGCATCGACGAGGAAGATTTGAAGGTGGCCGTCGACGAAATTCTGAAACTGAACCCCAAACCGGCAAGCGGCTTTACCTCAAAAGGCGATCGCAACCAAAATTATGTGATTCCTGATTATATCGTGCAAAACCGCGACGGCGAACTCGAACTTTCACTCAATGCCCGCAATGCACCCGAATTGCGCATCAACGATCAGTACCGCGATATGCTGCGGGCTTACCACAATGGCCGCAATGGCCGCCGTGCTTCCCGCACCGAAAAAGAAGCCGTGCTGTTTATCAAACAAAAAATTGACAGCGCTAAATGGTTTATTGATGCCATCAAACAACGGCAACAAACCATGCTGCTCACCATGGGCGCCATTCTGAAACACCAGGAAGGCTATTTCCTCACCGGTGATCAAAAGAAAATACACCCCATGATCCTGAAGGATATCGCCGACGCTACCGGGCTGGATATCTCTACCGTATCGCGCGTGGCCAATTCCAAATATGTACAAACCGAATTCGGCACCAAACGCCTGAAAGACTTCTTCTCCGAAAGCCTCTCTACCCAGGATGGCGAAGAGGTTTCGACCCTCGAGGTAAAGAAAATCCTCAGCGATATTATTGGAGAAGAAAACAAGCGCCGCCCGCTTTCCGACGAAAAACTAAAATCCATCCTGCTCAAAAAAGGATACAATATTGCCCGCCGAACCGTTGCCAAATACCGCGAACAATTGAACATCCCGGTTGCGCGCCTGCGAAAAGGTTTGTAATAACCTGTTTTCAATGGCAGCGTACCCCAGCATTTGACAGGTATAACCCATTCCAACCTTTTGATTTACAATAATTTGTATCAAATATGGAGGCGCGTTTGGGAAAAATCACCCTGCAAAAAGACACCCAACTGTCGGCCAATACCACCATTTATCCCCCGACTTTTGTTCGGACGCAAATAAATTTTTATTTTTTTCGTAAAAAATGTTTTGAATGAAAAACATTTTGTTTATTTTTGTGCCGAATTCATAAACAAAAAGGATCAGTAACCATGTCGACCGAAAAAGAAAATAAGCTCAAAACCCTCCAGGCGACCATCGATCGTTTGGACAAAACCTATGGCAAAGGCACGATCATGCGCCTTGGCGACAAACAAGCCATTGAAGTAGAAACCATTTCCACCGGCTCGCTCGGATTAGATATCGCCTTGGGTTGCGGTGGTTTTCCGAAAGGACGGATCATTGAAATCTACGGACCAGAATCTTCTGGTAAAACCACCCTTGCGATTCACGCTGTGGCAGAGTGCCAGAAAAAAGGCGGTATTGCTGCAATTGTGGATGCGGAACACGCATTTGACCGTTTTTATGCCGAAGCATTGGGCGTTGATGTAAACAACCTGCTGATTAGCCAACCGGATAACGGGGAGCAAGCGCTTGAGATTACAGAAAACTTGATCCGCTCAGGTGCTGTTGATATTATTGTAATTGACTCGGTGGCGGCCTTGGTGCCCCGTTCGGAGATTGAAGGTGAAATGGGTGACTCCAAGATGGGCTTACAGGCCCGTTTGATGAGCCAGGCCATGCGTAAATTGACCGCCAACATCGGCCGTACTGGATGCTGCTGTATCTTTATCAACCAGTTGCGCGAAAAAATCGGCGTAATGTTCGGCAACCCCGAAACAACTACGGGTGGTAATGCCTTGAAATTCTATGCTTCTGTGCGCCTTGATATCCGCAAAAGCGGCGCGGCCATGAAAGATAAAGACGGCAACGTGGTGGGCAACCAGGTAAAAGTAAAAGTGGTAAAAAACAAATTGGCACCCCCTTTCCGGGTTGCACAATTCGATATCGTATTTGGTCAGGGCATTTCTAAAGTTGGGGAAATTATTGACCTCGGCTCTGATTTGGAAGTAATCCAGAAAAGCGGTGCCTGGTATAGCTACAATGGCGCTAAAATTGCCCAAGGACGCGACGCTGCCAAGCAATTCTTACTGGACAACCCGGAAGTTGCCGCAGAAATTGAATTGAAAGTAAAGGAAAAAATTGCGGTAGCACCCGTTAAAGCCGTGGTAGGAGCCGCTGCTGCAATTGCAGATGACGAACCAGGCGACGAATTTTAATTCGCCACCAACGGATCATTACCGCAGTACCTGTTTAAAATAAAAGTCCGCAACAAGTCTATTATCGGCGTCCATCTTTGAAAGGCTCCAATGCAGCCATCAAAAGGTGGACGCCGTCTGCGCTCATGGAAGTCAGTGGCAAGCGTACCTCGCTGCTGCAAATCCCTTGCAGTTCCAGGGCCGCTTTTACCCCCATCGGATTCCCTTCGATGAATAATAAGCGGTACAATTCGAGCAATTGGAAGTTCAAACCTTGAGCCGTCGGCAAATCATGCCGCAATGCAGCACGTACCATATCGGTAAAAGGCCGCGGTAAGGTGTTGGCAATCACACTAATAACGCCATCGCCACCGCCTGTGATCAGTGGCAACGTGATAAAATCATCGCCACTCAACACCAAAAAGCCGTCTGGACGCCCTTTCAGGATTTTCATCACCTGGTAAATATCATCGCTGGCTTCTTTAATGCCAATAAACTTGTCGCTCCCATGCGCAAGCCGCAAGGTGGTTTCGGCCGACATGTTGGAAGCGGTACGACTTGGTACATTGTAAATGATAATCGGTAGCGGCGATACTTCCGCCAGGGCCATATAATGCTGATAAATACCTTCCTGGCCCGGCTTATTGTACGATGGATTGCTCGACAAGAGCGCGTCAATCCCCTCAAAATTATACGTCTTTATTTTATCAACCAGTGCTGCGGTGTTGT
>CAIVGO010000134.1 GCA_903905445.1 uncultured Bacteroidota bacterium | reverse complement strand
TTGATACTCCTGCGGGGTCAAATTGTCCATACAGAAGTTAATTGGGTTGATCGGGTTACCTTTATAATGTACTTCATAGTGTAAGTGGGGGGCGGTGGAAAGTCCGGTATCGCCAACTTCTCCAATCTTGGTACCTTTCTTGATATGCTCTCCAGCGCGTACGTACATTTTATTCATGTGGCCATACAAGGTTTCGTACCCGTATCCATGGCTTATTTTCACACAGTTGCCATACCCCTGATGCCATCCTGCTTCCACCACAACCCCGTCGCCGGATGCCTGAATGGCGGTCCCGATGCGTGCGGGAAAATCAAGTCCGGCGTGAAATCTTTTCACTTTATACACCGGGTGGATCCGATAACCAAATCCAGACAGGGTGCCGATGCTTTTTTGCAATTTGTCTTCGCGTACCGGTTTGATGCTGGGTAGCGACGCGAGCATATTTTGCTGGTTGTTTGCAAGGCGTTGGATGGTATCGAGTGATTTACTTTGCAAAGCCATTTGACGGCTCAATAAATCGACGGTTTCGACGACTTCCCGGATACTTTTTTGACCATATTTGAAGGCAGAAAGTTCGGGATGTGATTCGTGGCCACCAACGCCAGCAGTCCAAATGTCCTCGTCAATCGGGTCCATACCAAAAACGGCACGGTGTACATTGGCGTCACGCTCCTGAATGTTCTGGAGTACTTTAGACATCATCTCCAACTGGCTACCCAGTTGATTGTATTTATGCTCCATTTGGTCTATCTCGCGTACCAATTCCTTTTCTCGAGGAGATGGGAAAATCGTGTACAATACCGCAAGTAACGCAAAAGAAGAAACAAGAACAACGGAGAATAATCCGAAGGCTTGTAAAATTTTGGTTTTGAAGGGAACAACGACTTTCTCGTAGGTTAAAGTTTGAATGTTGTAAACAAACTTTTCTTTCCTGCCCATATGTAAGTGGTTTACCAGGCGAATCAGGTAACTATGATGCCTCTATGAATTACTGAATCTTGCGGCGGATGAAGGTGATGGATTAAAAACGTACCATAAACATGCGCCGCGCTTACCTGGATGATGTAAAAAATGAAGCTGCTTGATATTAAAAATTTCTTGGGTGAGGCGCACAAATGTAGCATTCTGTTTAACATTCACAAAACATTTTGCTAAAAATCGTAATATGGTACAAATAAAAATGTTTTAAACCGCCACAATCAGACTTAAAACTTTCATTTAAACCACTATTACGCATTAAATGGGAGCAATAATTGTTCGAATCTCCAACTTGCTTGTACAAGCGGGAGGGCAAAGCAAATAAAATCCTTTCAATTATGCTAAAAAAAGGTCAACTTTAACAAACGATGCACATATTATGCCTGATTTTCTGGATCAGCCAAATCAAGGATCATTATTTTTTGCCAAATCTTTCCAGAGAGTCCCTGTGTAAGGGATTCGAGGTCGTTTACAGCGCCTAAAACCACGGGATCTTCGATGTTTTGGGCAAAAAGTGCGGCTATTTTGCTCACCAGGGCCAACATTTCCGAACAATAATCCAGATACCGCGTCAATTCTGCACGCGTGAGGCTGCGCTTGGGCGATACTGCGGTGTTTTTAATGTCAGAAAGCACAAATGTGGGGTCTTTCGTCAATTGATGCATGTCTACCACATGGGCAATGCTGCGCAAACGATGCAGGGATTTGAGGGCACTTTGACGCTTGAGCCGCGCCTCCAGGTTGGTCAGAAAATACAAGGCTAAACACAAAAAAATCAACTCATTGATCGCCGATTCTGCCGCCTGCACCAAATCAGAGACACCCGATACCGCATTGGAAAAACTGCCTAATACTTGAAAAACAGCCCAAAAAAACAGTCCAAGCAACAGGGTGCCCGCACAACCCGCCGCAATACGAACCGGCCAGATCGGCGTTTGTAAATGCAAAGCCAGTTGTTCGGCAGCCCGCGCTTCCCTCAAAAAATCGGCGCACACCCGCGATAAACCTGATTCGGGAAATCGACTCAAAATCCGTTGCTCCAGCAAACTGATTGTCTTTAACACGGAAGTCGAATTAAGTTCCGCATACGTGCCAACAACGGATCTCTGACGCACAAACGGAAATAGTAATTTTTGAATCAACATAAGGGCGTCGGGTGAAAAATGGTACGGTTACATATTTAAAGCAATAAAAAAGATCCATTGCAAACCTAATAGCCACAAAGACAAAGGATTGCGCATGCCTGTGGGCATCCAGTTGCGATAACTCACCGCGATCAGCCAGGAAACAGCAAACCAACCAAGGTAATTCTGCAAAGGTGGCGTGCCTTGCGCCCACGACCAATACCCAAGATCAATGGCAACCGGCTCTATTAATACATCCAGCAAAGTGGGCAACAGCGCGGCACCCAGCAACAACCAGGCAACCCGGGTGCCTTTGGGCGCCAAACGGTCTGCCAACTCATTGGAAGTATAACAAACAATGGTCCAATTCATGCCAATGATGAGCGGGGTATTCCACAACTGCGGACCCAATACCTGGCCATATTGATACACCCCAAATAGAAATCCCGTATTTACCCCCAATACTTCTGCAAAATACCCAATACAAAATGCCAGCAGCCCAAAAATCCAGCTACCTGCATTGCCATACGGATGGTTCCACCACAACAAGCCGTACGAAAGCAATAAACTTACGGGCGTCATGGACACAAACCACGGCTTATAGGGGGTAAACATGCCCAGGATGCCAAAGCCATACACCATTAATAAGGATACGATGCTTACACGCAACCGAAAACGCAAGGTCCAATTCCAAGGCAGGATGGCGCGTATGCTCCGGGTTTCAATAGTCTGACTCATGCCACTAAGCGGTATTTTCTGAAATTAAATGGAACCGGCTTCCTCAATCAAGGCTTCCGTAATTTGCGCCGACAATAAACACAAAGGAATGCCGCCGCCCGGATGCACGCTTCCGCCCACAAAATACAGATTTTTAAGCCGACTACTGAAGTTTGGATGACGTAAAAATGCAGCCATCTGGTTGTTTGAACTGTAACCATACAACGCGCCTAAATGGGAGGCCGTTTTTTGCTCAATACCCCGAGGATCCAGGATCGATTCGCAGGCAATAAGGGCCGAAAGATCGGTACCAAGCGCTTTACTGAGTTTTTCAATGGTTTTTTGGCGAATGCCTGGAATAAGTGCGTCCCAGTCCTGCCCGCTGTTACAAGGAACATTGACCATTACAAACCAGCTTTCGGCACCCTCGGGTGCATCCGTCGCGGTATATTTGGAGGTAATGTTCACATATATCGTCGGATCGTTGGTAACATAACCCTGTTCGATGGCTTCAAACTCTGCCTGATAATTTTCGGTAAAGAAGATATTGTGCAAATCCATCTGCGGAAATGCCTGTTTTACCCCCCAATAAAAAATCAGGGCTGAACTGCTTTTGGGCTGTCCGAGGATACGTTCGGGGGCAGGCTGCTCCGGGAGCAACTTTCGGTACGTGTAAAATACATCCATATTGCTCACCACACCGTCGAACGCAAACGTTGCCTGGGTTGTTTTTAAGCCATTTGCACGGCCATTTTCTGTTAAAATGGCTTCAACTGGGCAGTTAAAATGGTAAATTACGCCTTTTTTTAAAGACAATGCATATAAACTTTGCGTGATGGAGTGCATGCCACCTTCCGGATAAAATACCCCAATATTGTGTTCAAAATGGGGGATAATGGTGAGCATGCCCGGTGCTTTGTAAGGATTGGAGCCATTGTACGTGGCAAAGCGATCGAATAACTGAACCATTTTTGGGGAGCGAAACCACTTGGTGTGTACGCGGTGCATGCTCGTAAAAAGGTCGAAATAAGGCAGGTAAAAGGTGGCTTTTAACGCGCCCCAATTGAGCCAGGTGGAC
>CAIVGO010000133.1 GCA_903905445.1 uncultured Bacteroidota bacterium | reverse complement strand
CCTTGTAAATAATACAAACTATTCGCTCCGCAAAAAAGAGCGCACGTATGCACCCAATGATCCAATTCCAAGTACCCGAACGGATGGTTTTTTTGATCGCCATCAGGCATTTTTGCTCGATGTGGAAGCGCGTTTTCGCATAGGAGAAACGTACAACACCTTTCCGGATCACCGTGAATACTTTGCTTCCGAATGGCCAGATCTATATGTGCGGTACAAGAAAGCCATTGCTGGTATTGCGGGCAGCGACGTCGATTATGATTTGATTTCGGCTGAACTCCGTAAAACCGATCTGTCCTTAGGGTTGGCAGGGTACACCGACCTGCGTTTGGATGCGGGTATTTTTCTGCGTTCTAAACGCGTAGAATTTATTGATTACCAGCATTTTGATGGCAATCAGACTTGGTTTGGCGGCGGTAATTTCCTGAACGGTTTTTTTATGTTGCCTTATTACAACTTCAGTACCCAGGATGCCTATGCAACCTTACACGTACAACATCATTTGCAAGGTTGGTTGTTGGATAAGATCCCGGGTGTGCGCCGACTTAACTGGAAAGAAGTATTTGGCGTCAACGTATTGTGGACGCGCCAGGATGCCATTTTAAGGGATCAAGTGCAGAATTTGCCTTATTGGGAGGTGAATTTTGGTTTTGAAAACATCGGCTACAAATTTGTGCGGCCTTTACGGATCGATGTGATCAATAGTTTTCAAGGTTCCCAATACAGCAAAATTGGTTTGGTGCTGAGTGTTAGTCTTTAGCCTCCGATTCCGCTTGCAACACGTTGGCAAATTCGTCTAGCAAGGCAAAATCCTTTTCCGCTGCTTCGGGCTTGGAGAGGTCAAAACTGTGTCCGTCAAATGCCGTGAGTACCCGTTTCATTTGCTCCAGGTGTTGGAGGCGAATGGCGGGTGCGGGCTTACTGGCGGCAATTTTTGCCTCCAAGTCTTGGGTTTGTTTGCGCAATAAATCCTGCACTTTTTGTTCGGTCGCTACCAAGTCGCTGAGATTGCCTGTTTGGTAGGCATTTTTCAGTTTGGTTATTTGTTTTTTGAAATAAACCGCGGGCGCCGATTTATCGTCTACCGGTTTAATGCGCGCAGGGGGTGTTTTCAGGTCAGATTGCGGCGGTGCCGGATAGCCATCGGCTTTTTTGCCGGTTTCTGATTGAGCTTGTGCCAATTGCAGGCAGGTAAACAGGCAAACTGTTGCCAAAAAAATATTTTTCATAGTAGGTGCATTTAAGCAGGTCAAAAATGCGGCTTTCTGTGAAGATGAAACAGAAAAACAAACAATTTAACAGCAAAAACTTATTTATAGCGTTCGAAAATGCCTTTTCGATCTGTTTTCCAGGCTTCTGTGGTCAATTCAAACATCGCATGGTCGCCCTTTGAATTGCCATAAGCAATAATGTTTGTGTAATTTTCCAGTGTAAAAGCCGCGCGGATACGATTGGCTTTTTCATCATAATTGCAATTGGGCGTAGCATATTGGCCTGTAAAACGATCATTTTTGAATTCCAAACGGGTGCAAATCAGTTCAATTTGTTCGGAGCTACAAAAAGGTTGCAACCAAACATCAAAAGAAGCCGACACTACAGCAACCCGGCAACCTGCGTCGCGGTAGGCACGCAGCCAACCGAGTACCGTCGGATTGAGCAGGGAAATGCGCTGGCTCGGAATAAATGCCTTGCCCATGGTTTCCATTTCAAACTTGGTTTTTCCTTTAAAATAGGTGGTCATCAATTGTTGCTTAGCGACGCCATTGCCCCATTTGTTAAAAACAAGCAGGTAGAAAAAACGCAGTAATACCACAGGCAGGCCAAGGAAAAACCGCATATAACCCAGGGAAAAGGAAAGGTAGCGCCCCAGTGAATCCGAATTGGTCAACGTGCCATCGAAATCAAAAAGGACCAGTGTTTTTGCCGGTTCATCAGGCAATTGGATTGCGACCGGGTGTAAGGTGTTGTTATTCATGATTAGTTCGTACCACCAGAAAATGTGGGGTTTCCGCAATGATATTGCCTTTTTCTAAAACTTTCTGCGCGAATTTCATTTCAGGGTCGATTTGAATGCGTTGCATTTGCGCCTTTTGAACAAAAAATAAAAAATTCTTTTTATTTAAAGTGCTATCTATTAAAGAGTTGTCACTGCCACTTTCGCGCAACACGACCCAATCGAGGGGTAGCACAGGAAATGTGTTGGTCAAATAATTTGCCAAGGTAAAATGCGGCAAGGTTTTAAAATGCGGACCGTACTGTGTTG
>CAIVGO010000132.1 GCA_903905445.1 uncultured Bacteroidota bacterium | reverse complement strand
CTTTTCCGCTGGGCACAAATCAACGGAACGGATACGACGTATATCGGAACTGGCAATAATTTGAATGTAACAAACCCTGGCACGTATTTCCTGATCGGGATCGACCCGGCAAATGCATGTACCAACGGGATCAGCACGACCGTTTTAGCCGATGTTGTTACGCCGGTAGCAGATGCGGGCTTGCCCTTTACGCTCCCTTGTTTTGGCGAAACCGGCTACCTGGATGGCAGTGCATCCATCGGTGCAGCCAACATGACGTTTGCATGGAGCACCGTGGATGGTAGTTTGGTCAATGGAATAACAAGCGCGAAGCCTGAGATCAACACGCCCGGCACCTATGTATTGGTGGTCACCAACCCTGGCAATGGCTGTACGGATACCGAAACCGTGGTGATTGATCCGGAAGCACCCGTAGCGGTACTGGACGTGAAACAACCACCTTGTTACGGCGATAAAGGAGCAATTGTGATACAAAGTGTGAGTGGCGGCAAACCACCCGTAAAATATTCGATCAATAACGGCCAAACTTTCACCACCAACAACCAGTTCCTCAACTTATTGCCCGGAAATTACGCGTTGCTGATTGTGGACGCAGTGGGTTGTAGTACAACGGCACAGACCGAAATTATTGCCGCGCAGCCTTTTGAAATCACCCTCGATCCGCAGGTAAAAATCAAATTGGGCGACAGTTATTTGATTAATACCCAGGTGAGTGGCCCTCCAGGCGATATCAAAACGGTGCAATGGCAGCCTTCTACCGCCCTGAGCTGTGATACCTGTTTGCAAACGGTATCCACGCCACTCAATTCGATCCGATACAAGGTGCGCGTTACCAGCAAGGCCGGTTGTTCGGATGAAGCACTGTTGCAAATTGTGGTGGATAAACGCTACGATATTTATGTTCCCAACGTGTTTTCGCCCGATGGAGATGGCAAAAACGATTTGTTTATGATTTTTGCCGATGTTAAAATGGTTAAAAACATCAAATCATTCCAGGTTTACTCGCGCTGGGGCGAACGCATCTTCGAATTTGCCAATTTCCTGCCCAACAATCCTGATATGGGGTGGAATGGCAAACACCACGGACAAGACCTGAATCCCGGCGTTTTTGCCTGGTATGCCGTGGTTGAACTGATTGATGGACAAGAAGTATTGTTGGAAGGGGACGTTACCCTGAAACGATAACGATGTATTTTACTGTGCGCCGCCTGAAAGGCAGCATTCATTGTCATGCTGAGCGCTGACTTTCAATGATTTAGGCCGAAGGCCATACACAAAAGCAAACAGCGCGAAGTATCTGTTGTTGCTGCGGTCAAACTTGGCATTTGCGCCGCAGCAACAACGTTTTTTAGGGTAAAATTGCTTTTTACAGCATTTCTTTTAAAAACATACCCGTATAACTTTTCGGTTCTTTGGCAACTTTTTCGGGCGTACCTGCGCTTACGATGTTGCCGCCCCGCCATCCACCATCCGGACCAATATCTACTACATAGTCGGCTTGTTTGATGACATCGAGGTTGTGTTCGATGACGATAATGGTATTGCCTTTATCCACCAAAGCATTCAGCACGGTGAGCAATTGCCGAATGTCTTCAAAATGCAGGCCCGTGGTCGGTTCATCCAGGATATATACAGTGCGTCCGGTATCTTTTTTGGATAATTCTTCGGCTAATTTTACGCGTTGTGCTTCGCCACCCGACAGTGTAGTAGCCTGTTGCCCCAGCGTAACATAGCCCAACCCAACATCTTGCAAGGTTTTGATGCGGCGATAAATATTCGGAATAGGCTGAAAAAACTCGACGGCCTCGGCAATCGTCATGTCCAATACATTGGAAATACTTTTGCCTTTATACAGCACTTCCAAGGTTTCGCGGTTGTAGCGGCGACCCATACAACGGTCGCAGGGCACACTCACATCGGGCAAAAAATTCATTTCAATCACCCGCATGCCCGCACCTTCACATACTTCGCAACGGCCGCCTTTTACATTAAAGGAAAAACGTCCCGGCGCATACCCGCGAATTTTGGCTTCCGGGGTATCCGAAAACAACTTCCGAATATCTGAAAACACATTGGTATAAGTAGCCGGATTGGAACGCGGCGTACGTCCAATCGCACTTTGATCAATTTCAATGACTTTATCGATCAAATCCAGGCCTTCAATGCGCTGATAAGGCAACGGACGTTTCAAACTATTGAAAAAATGCTGTTGTAAAATGGGATACAGCGTTTCGTTGATCAAACTGGATTTGCCCGAACCACTCACCCCGCTCACTCCGATAAAGGTACCGAGTGGCAATTCCAGGTTTACATTTTTCAGGTTGTGACCTGTTGCACCAAACAAGCGCAACCAACCGCCATTGCCTTTCCGGCGTTTTTCCGGCACTTCAATACGCGCCCGGTCTGCCAGATAATCGCTGGTGATGGTAGAATGACGCATAAAATCCTTGGGCACGCCAAAATCGACGATCTGGCCGCCGTGTTTGCCTGCGCCCGGACCCAAATCGATCAAATAATCCGATTCGAGCATAATATCTTTATCGTGTTCCACCACCAAAACCGAGTTGCCAATATCACGCAGCGACTTCAAAGCCTCAATCAGTTTGATGTTGTCGCGCTGATGCAGGCCAATACTCGGTTCGTCTAATATATAGGTGATGCCCGTCAGTTGCGAACCAATTTGGGTGGCCAAACGGATCCGCTGACTTTCACCGCCCGACAACGTACGCGCGGGTCGGTTGAGTGCCAGGTAATCCAGCCCCACTTGCAACAAAAACTTGAGCCGGAACCGAATTTCCTTGAGCACATCTTTGGCAATCATGGCCTGGCGCTCACTCATATCCGATTCAATCCCATGCAGTTGTGCACTCAGTTCCGTCAAATCGAGGTTGGCTAGTTCGGAAATGTTTTTATCTGCAATTTTAAACCACAAACTTTCTTTTTTCAAACGCGCGCCATGGCATTCCGGACAAACACCGATTACCATAAAATCTTCGGCCCACTGGCGAATTTTTTCGGAACCCGTTTCGGAATACCAGCGCTTGAGCATGTTCACAAGGCCTTCAGAAGTCAGGTTGTACGTCCATTCATCCTCGCCGTAAGTAGTCGTGATCTCCAGGGGTTCGCCGCCGCCGTACAAGATGATTTCCATCGCTTTTTCCGGAATATCCTTCACGGGCGTATCGAAACTGAACTTTTGTTTTTTGGCTAATGCCTTTAATTGCTTAAAGTTATTGTTTTCGCGCACCTCCCCCAAGGGCACCAAAGCCATTTGATTGATACTTTTGGTATCGTCGGGAATTACCCGTTTCATATCCACTTCCTGTATTTCACCCAAACCCTTGCAATGCGGGCACATGCCATAAGGACTGTTGAACGAGAAGGTATTGGGCGAAGGTTCTTCGTAGGAAAGGCCGGATTCGAGGCACATCAGGCGTTTGGAGTAGGCCACCACACCTTGAAGATCGATCGGCGTTGTTTCTGTTTCAACGGTTTTGCCTTTGCCTTTGGGCTTTGTTTTAATTACCGGTTCCGGGACAAAATCATAATCCAGCACTTGCAACATGCCATCGCCCATACGCAGGGCAGTTTTTACACTTTCGGCAATCCGTTCGATGCGGTCGTCGCCCACTTTGAGTCGATCCACTACAATTTCAATGTCGTGGATTTTATAGCGGTCGACCTGCATGCCGGGCAAAATATCCAGGATTTCCCCATCCACCCGCACTTTGGTATAGCCTTGCTTGAGCACCTGTTCGAACAATTCGCGGTAATGGCCCTTGCGCGAGCGCACGACGGGCGCGAG
>CAIVGO010000131.1 GCA_903905445.1 uncultured Bacteroidota bacterium | reverse complement strand
GTATAAAGTGCGATCCCGCGTTCCATTGTATTGGAGCGCGGGATTTTTATATTACCGGAGAGCGCAACAGGTTTAGGGAATCGTACTTTTGCAATAGTTTACTAAAAAGCACCTGCTCTGCGGGTATATCAGCAGAATACAATCAAAAACCGATGTATAGAACGTCCCTCTTGTTTGTTTTAACCTTTTGCGCAAGCCTGTTATTGGCTCAAACAAATGCGCCGCTGCTTACCGCCGAGGAGGCTGTGCGCATTGCCCTTGAAAATAACTTTACCATTCGGCTGGTACAAGCTGATGCGGATATTGCCAAAACCAACAATACCAAAGGCAATGCAGGCATGTTGCCGACCGTAAATCTGGTTGCTAATGAAACGTTCACCCTCAGTACTTTTCAACAAAAACTGTCGAATGGTACTGAATTTAATGCCCTGGGTGCGCCATTTAATACGGCCAGTGCCGGGGTACAACTCAACTGGCCCCTTTTTGATGGGCGCCGTATGTTTATTGCCAAACAACGTCTGGAAGCCCAGGAGGCATTAGGCCAGCTTAATCTGCAAAGTCAGGTGCAGCAAACCACGGCAGACGTGCTACAAGCCTATTACGATATTGTGCGGGGCCGACAGCAGGAAAAAGCACTGGCGGAGGTGATTACCCTGAACCAGGAACGCTTGCGTATTGCCGAGGCACGTTTGGCGGCCGGTTTTTCGGGACAAACAGATGCTTTGCAAGCGCGTATTGACCTGAATCAGCGTCGTTCTGATTTGTTGAACCAGGAAAACGTCACGTTATCGGCCAAACGGGCACTCAACCAACTGCTCGCGCGCGCGCCAGAAACAATCTTTGAGGTGGATGAAACGCTCGTAAACAACTACACGCCGGAACGCACCAGTTTGCTTCAAAAAATACAAACGCAAAATCCGACCATGCTGTCGTTGCAAAAAAGCAGTGACATAGCCGCGCTTTTGACCGATGAAGCCCGAACACTGAATAAATTACGCATTAATGGTATTGGTCAATTTAATGCCTTGCGGTCCGACAATGGTTCTGGTTTTCAACGCAGCAATACCCAGGCAGGTTTGACGATTGGTGGCAGTTTGGTCTATCCATTGTATAGTGGCGGCAATTTTAAAAGGCAGGTACAAACGGCGCAGTTACAGGCACAACAGGCCGGTATCCAGGTAGATGCGCAACGTTTGAGCATTGAATCTTCTTTGGATAATCAGTTGGCCTTTTTCAAAACCCAACAGCAAGTGCTTTTGTTGGAGGAGGAAAATGTAACCAATGCACGGGAAAATTTGAATGTGAGCACCGAACGCTTTCGCTTGGGACAAACCAATGCCCTGGAAACACAAACAGCGCAAAACACCCTGGAGCAGGCCTTGTTTCGCCGGAACTTGGCCCTTTTTAACTTAAAAATCACTGAATTACAACTCCGCCTTTTAGCGGGAGAACTATAAAAACATGGAAACAGTCAATAAATCGGCCGTCATTGTGGGTGCCGGATTAGTCGGTGCCCTTTGGGCCGTTGCCCTCGCAAGGCGTGGTTATGCCGTAAAAGTATTTGAACGTCGACCAGACATGCGGGCGAAAGGATACGCAGGTGGGCGCTCGATCAACCTAGCGATGAGTGCCCGTGGGTGGAATGCGATTGATATGGCCGGGATTCGTGAAAAAATTGAACCAGTGGCAATTCCCATGCCCGGGCGTATGATGCATGCCGTGGACGGGACCCTTACGTTTCAAGCGTATGGCAAAGCAGGTGAGGCGATTTATTCCGTTTCGCGGGGTGGATTGAACCTGGAATTGTTACAAATTGCCGGTACTTTCCCGCAGGTAGAATTCTTTTTTGAGCACCGTTGTATCGATGTTGATTTAAACCAGCCGTTTATTCATTTTGAGGATTTAAAAACGGGCGAACAAAAAACCATTGAAGCGCCTTTGATTTTTGCCACGGATGGCGCATTTTCGGCGGTTCGGCATACGTTACAACGCACCGACCGTTTTAATTATGCCCAGCAATATTTGGATCATGGGTACAAAGAATTGACCATCCCGGCCGAACAGGGCAAGTTGATGGATGCGCACGCCTTGCATATTTGGCCGCGTGGC
>CAIVGO010000130.1 GCA_903905445.1 uncultured Bacteroidota bacterium | reverse complement strand
CCATAAATATTAATATTGCCCCACCGTTTGGTATTTGAACACCCATTACTATTCCTAAAATAATAAAAAAAATGCCTGTTATTGATAAGAAAGAAATACCACTAATTGAATATTTGTTTTTACCTAAGAACTCAACTTCAAACTTCAAGTCTTGGATAAATTTTTCGTATGGCATTGCTTCATAGTGTTCAGATTTGCTTCTGGCAGAATTAAACTCCTGTTTAAATTTTCCTTGGGCTCCATCGTAAACTCTGATTTCATTGCTGAGGTAAATTTCATCGTACTGTTGTCGTGTTATTGGATTTTTTAGAATTTCATATGACTCGAATAAAATTCTAAATTGCTCATTCGCATTAGGCGAATTGTTAACATCAGGATGAAGTTTTTTTGCTAAATCTCTAAAAGCGTTTCTTATTTGCTCTTGCGAACTACTCGGGCTCAAACCCATTATTTTATAATAATCAATTTTCATTTTTATCTTGATTTTTGGTTTCTACTTCGTTGCTTGAAAATCCGCTTTTTAATAAATAGAATGCCGCACCGCCAAAAATAATTAAGCCAACTATAAAACCCAAAAGGGTAGGAAAGTTTCTTGCTTCTGGTAGAAGTTGAAAAAAGGCCTTTAATGTTGCAAAAGCCATCATACCGCCGATAATAATTTTAATGATTTTCATTTTATTTTTTGTTAATGTTACAGATGACAACCGTACTACCGCAAGGCCATTACGCATATCTCGACAAACCATTCCTAATCCCTATAAAATCAACCATTCAACGAAAAATTTCTATCCAGCGTCCATTACGGTATTGAAAAACAAATATACAACTTGAATTTATATTTCCCAGAAAACAACACGCTTTTACACACAGTAACCCCATAAACGCGCGCACCTAATATCGAGATGATTTTCAAATTTATAAACTACAGCGGCAGATTCCCCAAAAAAACCTACCGCCATAGTCCAAAAATCAAAATCCCCTAATGCCCCTTCCGAATCTCCGCCTCATCATCCATCTTCCCACTCATCTCAATCTTCCGCCAATCAAACGTTTTCCCATAACGTTTCAGCGACTTTTCCGGCTGAAATACCTGCGGGTCGTGCGCGAGCGCGCGGTAGGTTTTGTAATCCGGCTTATCCGTAAAGAAATCGGTGAGCAGGCTCGCGGTGGCATCGTATTGGTTCACCGGCGGCATGCCCAGGATGTGGTACATGGTGCGCAAAATGGAACCAAAATTGGCGTGGCGGTGCGACATATACCCCTTCTTCACATAAGGACCGGCCATCATCAATACGCTGCGGTGCGCGTCGATATGGTCCTGGCCGCCTTGGGGGTCGTCTTCGGTGACGATCACGAGCATGTTTTTCCAGTACGGGGTGCCGGACAAAAACTGCAAAATGCGGCCCAAGGCCAGGTCGTTGTCGGCTACAAAGGAATGCACGTACGGATAGCCGTCGTCCGGACGAGGGTCGGAACCATGGTCGTTGGGCAATTGCATGCCGATGAAGGCGGGCATTTTTTCTTTGCCACTCAGCCAAAGTTCGGTGAAGGCTTTTTCAAATTGATCTACCCGAAACTGGTCGGGAATGTTGCAGTTGAAACCGGCGTATTCGCGGCTGGTGTGGGCGTACACGGCTTTGGGCAGGGGAAATGGCACGGCATGCGCACTGCCGAATTCGGTGTTATTCCACTCTTCATACGCGCCGGAAAACTCGTTGACTTCCCCAAAATTGTAAAAAGAAATGTGGTTGCGCTCTAAGTTTTCCCAGATCCCGCCAATTTCATTGTAGTCTTCCGGATCAATGGCGCCGGTGGATTTTGGGAAACGCCGACCGGGCGCGCTCGATAAGGGCGCAAAACGACCAGCGCTGGCGGAGTTGGCCTCTACATATTCATTCGGAATGGTGCCCATCATCCAGTGGTGTCCGTGGATACTGGCGTCGGAATCGCAGTAAAAGTTGTCGGACATCGCCCAGGTCTGACCAATTTTATGGTGGTTTTGGCTGATGCTCACTTTTTTCAGGGTGTCTTTTCCGGCGATGAGCGGCACGTCTACGCCAAATCGGGCCATGGTAGCGTCGCCTTTGCCGGTTTTGATTTGGGCAAACATT
>CAIVGO010000129.1 GCA_903905445.1 uncultured Bacteroidota bacterium | reverse complement strand
TAAACAAAATTCCGCTTATTGTTCGGATGTCGAAACAAGCAAATCAAATATTTGTTTGCAAGGTTGATTGCAGGGATATTTATGCTAATCAATTGTGCGGACGCCTACACCCTGAAAATCAACAGCATCCAGTTTTACATGAAGGAAGGACAAGTTAGTACCCTATCGCTTTTTCGCTTTTCAGGGTTTAGATCGAAAGTGTGGGCATTTGCACAAATGGGTCTTGCACCACGTCGTATGGGAAAAATTCCCGGTTTGCAGTTTCAAAAACTGGTAGGCAGTGGAGCCACAAATGGATTTGGGATCCGGCCAAATTTTGAGGTGTACGGCATGCTAAATGTATGGGATGATGAACAAAGTGCCGATCATTTTTTTCAACATCATCCGGTATTTAAAGCGTACGAAAAGCATGCATGCGCCGTACAAACCGTATTTTTGCGCACTTCCATGGTGCACGGATCCTGGGATGGTGGCACGCCCTTTCATCCCAGTGTCAAATTTGATCCCAATGCCTCCCTGGCGGTACTTACACGCGCTACCATCCGAAAACGATATTTGTGGCGATTTTGGAGAGACGTGCCCGGCGTGAGTCGAGATGTGGCCGACAAACCCGGATTGTTGTTTGCCATCGGCATTGGAGAATTACCTTTTGTGCAACAAGCAACTTTTAGCTTGTGGCAAACAGGCGTTCAAATGATGGATTTTGCCTACCAGCGCGACGACCATCGCGCCGTAATCAAAAAAACCAGGGAACTGGGCTGGTACAAAGAGGAACTATTTACCCGTTTTGTGCCATTCCGTACGGTTGGCAGTGGTATTTGGTAGTTTTTTGAAATGTATCTTTTGTTATTCAACACACGCGGATTAAGTTCCGACAGCAGCAATGATCGCTATTCTTTTTGTATTTGCCTTCCTCTTTTTGTTCGATTGGTATGCTTTTCAAGGCATTCGAACCCTGACATCGGGCTGGGATAATGAAACACTTCGACTTATCGTACATACGCTTTTCTGGGGTATGCACCTTGTTTTGCCCATTTTATTGCTATACAGCGCTTTCCAGATGCAAAAAGCGCATAAAATGAGCACCCTCGGGGTGATGGCGGGCAATACTCTGGTAACGATCCTTATTGCACAACTCGTTTTTGTGTTGGTATTGTTTGGAGCTGATATCTTGCGCTTTTGCTCCGGCGTTTTTCATTGGATACAAACTCGGGGTACCGCAACGCTTGAAAAACAGCCTTTTATGCCCGAACGCCGCAAGTTTGTGTCACAAGTTGCCTTACTGACGGCCAGTGTTCCGTTTTTTTCTTTTGTATATGGTATTTTAAAAGGGAAATACGACTATACGGTGCACCGGTATGTCCTGAAATTCAAAGACTTACCCGAGGCGTTTCACGGATTTACCATTACCCAGATTTCGGACGTGCATGCGGGCAGTTTTGACGATCCTACACCCGTGCAGCGCGGGGTAGATATGATCAAAGCGCAAAAATCGGATTTGTTTTTGTTTACCGGCGATTTGGTCAACAATGAAGCCGTTGAATTTGAGCCCTGGAAGGAAATGTTTGGTGCAATTAAGGCGCCTTATGGGCAATTTTCGGTGTTGGGCAACCATGATTACGGTGATTATGCTCCATTCCCCTCGCCAGAAGCCAAACGCCAAAACCTGGAAGACCTAAAACGCCTTCAGGCCGAAGCCGGATACCGCCTACTGCTCGATGAACATGTTGATATTGAAAAAGACGGCCAAAAAATTCAATTAATCGGTATCCAAAACTGGGGCCACGGCTTTAGCCAATACGGCGATTTTGAAAAAGCAGTGGCAAGCACAGATCCGGATGCTTTTAAAATTTTGCTCTCCCACGATCCTTCGCATTTCGAATATCAAGTAAAAGACCACCCACAACACATCCACCTTACCTTGTCGGGCCACACGCACGGTATGCAAATGGGCATCGAAATTCCAGGTTTTATCCGCTGGAGTCCAAGTAAATTCCGATACCCACGCTGGGCAGGCATATACGAAGCCAATGGGCGCACCTTGAACGTGAACCGCGGCTTTGGTTTCCTGGGTTTCCGAGGTCGCGTGGGTATTTGGCCGGAGATTACCGTGATTGAATTGCAGCGCGAAAGCTGATTTTACCGCACCACGGTGACCGTACCCGTAACCGCATTTTGCACACCATCCACAAATTTCAATTTAAATAAATAGGTAAAAACGCCCGGATTCACGGCTTTGTCCCGGAAACGGCCGTCCCAACCCATTTGTGCATCATTGGGCGCAAAGTTTCTATTTTCAAAAACCAGGTCGCCCCAACGATCAAAGACTTGCAACAGCAAAATTTCGTCGACCCCCGATTCAGTATATAAGGTAAAGCGGTCGTTCTCCAAGTTTGATGCCGGCGCAATCACATTCGGAATATAAATTTTACCCTGCCGGATCGTGATCCTGCGCATGTCACTGACCACACACCCATTGGTATCGGTCACAATGACAGTGTATATAATATCGTCTGAAGGTGTGGCCAGGGTCGTTTGACAAGTATCACACGCCAACCCAAGTGGCGGTTGCCATTGATAGTCTGCAACAGCACCCGGATTCAGCACCGAAGCGTTCAATAAAATACTGGCGCCGGAGGTTAAAACAGTATCTGCTCCAATATTTACGGCATTCTGGACAGCGTTATTCACGGTTAATTTGACCGAATCGGTGCACCCAAGGGCATCCTGGGCCTCCAGCACATACATGCCACTTGCCAAATTTATAAACGCGGTATCCGGAACAAAAGCACCCTGGTTGAGGGTGTACAGGTACGGCCCTGTGCCGCCACTGGTTTGCTGCACGATTATTTGACCATTGCTTTCGCCCGGACATTTCACTCCCAAACTATACGCCGAGGTTACCACCGGTGTGGGCGGCACCAGCGTCACGGAAATCGAGTCCGAACATTCAGAAGCATCACTGACCGTTATATAATAGGTGCCGGTCATGAGCCCTACTGCAATGGCGGTATCTGAAACGCTTGGACTCCATTGAAACGTAAAAGGCGCGGTCCCTTGCACGGATAAGGAAATCCCGCCGTCCCGGGCACCGGCACAACTGATGTTCGTAATGTCCAGCACGCTTAAAACAGGCGGCGCGGTTACCCCTACATTCAGGTCAATAATTTTACCACAACTATTTTGGTCTGTTACGACCACAATATAATCGCCCGGGGGCAAATTGGCTGCGGTTGGGCCATTTGCAACATTGGGCGTCCAACTATACGTGTACCCAGGCGTGCCACCACTGGCAGTCACGGAAAGGCTGCCGTTGTTTTGCCCGCAACTGGCCGCAAGGGTTGTACTTTGAAGTAAAATATC
>CAIVGO010000128.1 GCA_903905445.1 uncultured Bacteroidota bacterium | reverse complement strand
GTAAGGTGAAATTGAAAACGTGTCGGTGACGATACAACCCAAGGCATCCTGGACCTGCAAGGTATAACTACCGGCCTCCAAATCTTGGAAATAACCCGTATTTTGCCAAAAACCTGGGTTTAATTGATATAAAAATGGACTTGTCCCGCCTACAGGCTGTACGAAACAAGCACCTAAGGTATCGCAAGTAATCGCGCGAACGGCTAAAATCGTATCCCCCAAAGTGGGCGCTGCTGGAACGATGATGGTCGTATCCAAGCTGCAATTTTGCGGCAACAGGATTTCAAGAAAATAGGTGCCCGGTGTTAAACCGTTAAAAACCGGAGTCAGTTGCACCGTGCCCTGATTCAACTTATAACCGAGTGCCTGACTTTGCTGCACTTCTATGCGCGCCATTTGCTGGCAGGCTGGGAAAATGGCAACCTGCATCGGCAAGGGTACCAGGGGCGGAAAAAGGGTACAATGCACACTATCCACACAACCCAAAGCATCCTGGACCTTAAAAACATAGGCACCCGGCGGTAAATCCGTAAACTGTCCATTCGCCTGCCAAGCCCCACCCTCTATTTGAAAAACAAACGGGGCGGTACCCGCAGAAGCATCCAGGACTACACGTCCTTTTTTGATGCAGTCCGGCTGCTCCAACACCAACAAGGTATCCCGCACCGGTATTACCGCTGGAAAATAAACCGTCAAACTATCCGTACAACCACCTGCATCGCGGAAATACAATACGTGGGCGCCTGCATTGAGCTCGGTAAAACTGGTGGAGGTTTGCCAAGCCCCACCATCTATTTGATAGGCATAAGGGGGCGTGCCCAAATTCCCCACCACGGTAATTTGGCCTTTTTGCAAGCAGGTAATGCCACTTGAATCAACGATGCCCCCTTCCAACGGTACAGGGGCGGCAATTTCCCGGGTCAAACTAAGCGTACAACCCAGCGAATCCTGAATTTGTACCAGCACAGTACCGGGCGATATATTGTTAAAAATTCCGTTGGACTGCACCGCTCCGTTGTCTAATTGAAACGTGTACGGCGGCACTCCATCTGTGGCTTCCACCACCAGTTGGCCGCCCATGATACAATTAGCCGACATAAGACTCAATACACTGTCTTTTAGGGGCGGAATAGCTGCTAAAAACAGGGTTGTATCGAAGGTACAACCATCCGGAAAAAGCAGGTGAATTTGGTAGTTACCAGGCAATAAATCGGGAAATATTGGCTCCACCTGCCCTACCCCACCGTTTATACTAAAACTTTGCGCTTGCGTCTGCCCGATTTCAATTGCTCCCAGGCCCAGGCAACCCGCACGCGTCTGGAACGCAGGCACAGGCGGTACTGCATGTGGAGCAATCGACACAAAACTAGTGGTGCTACAATTGCGCGCATCCCGAACATGCAACACATACGCGCCAGGTAATAAATCCGGGAAATTGCCGCTGTTTTGCCAGGCATTGTTGTTGATCTGATATTCAAATGGCGCAATGCCTTGTATTCCGGCAATACGAATACTGCCACCTGCCAAACAGGTTTCGTCTGAAAAGGCAAGTAGACTATCCTGAATCGGGATGGGTTCCAAGAACTGGAGCGTGGTATCCAAGGTGCAGCCCCCCGAAAATAGCAACGTAATATGATATAAACCAGGTCCTAAACTATCAAAGACCGGTTGGTTTTGCCAGGTGCCCTGGTTTAATCGCCAGGCTTTGGCGGTTGATTGCAGCACTTCAATACGCCCATTGGTGCTTCCCGGACAAGTAGGTTGTTGCAAGGCCAAACTGTAATTGGGAGAAATTGGGTAAGCCGGTACTTTGCTATCCGATACCTGCACATTGCTTAAAACGAATCCGTTTCCACCCGAAAACGCGCCATTGGTTAGTCCCTGGCTCGTCAAACCGTTTTGTCCACCTGAAAGATCAGCTACAATGCCGGTGGTGTTTTGTGTGCACAACAACTTTCCGCCACCGCCCCCGCCGCCCGGACCGTGTATTTGAAAATCGGGTGTGTAGGGATTGGAACCGCCGGAGCCGCCCCGCAACACACAAGAAAGTGGACCGATTAATTGGTTGAAATCAAGCAAAATTGTTCCGCCGGAGCCGCCGCCACCTTGGCCATCGTTGTGCTCTACTGCACCAGGCACATTTTCCCCATTGGCCAATATTTGAAAACCATTGGATTGAATAGCCCCCGCTTTTACTAAAATAATACCGCCCCCCGCACCACCCGCCGAGCCCAAGGCATCATTGGCATGTCCTGCGCCACCGCCGCCGCCCATCAATATTTTATTGGCTTGTAACCCGAAATATCCAAATCCGCCCAAGCCATTCGTATTAGGAGCAGGCAAATTGGGTAAATTGCTGATTTCCAGACCACCATCGCCGCCATTGCCTGCATTTCCACCGCCGCCGCCGCCGCCATTGTGGGCATTTCCGCCACCGCCGCCATTGCCCGCGCGACCGCGACCGTAACTGAACTCCAAGGGTATCTGAACAATTCCTTCCCCTTTTTGTCCGGCAAGCGTACTAATGGGCGGATAGGTATATTGCATTTCCCCAAAAACCCATGGCACCAGGTTGGCCTCCACGATCCCTCCCCGAAATCCGGTTGCGGAAACATCGATAGGACCACTCAAACTAAGTAAGTTTTTAACATCAAGGGCTAAAACACCGCCTGTAAGCCCATTCCAAGGCAAACAAGTTAAGTTGCAAACGGTCACCGAATCGTACTCTGGCACCCGTACCAATTGTACTTTTCCACTTAAATCAAACGCTTGCTGGAGTTCAAATTGAAGTTGAACC
This sequence comes from uncultured Bacteroidota bacterium, assembly GCA_903905445.1. Lineage (GTDB taxonomy): Bacteria > Bacteroidota > Bacteroidia > Chitinophagales > Saprospiraceae > M3007. The sequence continues at coordinate 2,482 of CAIVGO010000128.1, read as the reverse complement.
TCGTTGCCCGCAATACTCAACACCCGATTAAAGGCGTAATTGCCAATCGAAACCGTGTTCAACAGCGTACCAAATGCGCTGGTATTGGAAAGTTCCACCTGCGGAACCTGCATTTGCAACAAAACTACCTTATCTCCCACCCCAAAACCAAGGCTGGAACCCACCGAAAGCGTGCTGCTGTCACAGCCAAAACCAAGCACAGGGGTATATTGATTGATCACACCAGTTAAACATGGCGCAGGCGCACCGGGCGGGAGGGTATCCTGCAACACGGGATACCATAAATGAGGAGCGGGCGGCTCAGTGGAAACAAGTTGTACATTACTGCCCATGGCCCACAAAAGCCACATACAAAAGCAGGAAATCATCGATCGAGGGAATTTGATTAAAGTTGGGGGTGGATTAAAACAAGGACGAATGTAAATAAAAAAGGTATATAATGGTAGTAAAATGCGGCATTCTCTGGATCAATGCAAGATGCACGACGTTTTCAGGTACAAAGCACCCGAATTGAATTACAACCGTTCAATCAATATGGTAATATGATTGTCCAGGTCGATGACTTGGTTTGCATCCGTTGGACCGCCTGTCATGTACATCTTGCCTTTTTGGTCGAGCGTCGTTTCCGACTTTTTCAACATGCCATCGGGCTGCGAGAGCCAAAGCGTGCCGGTAGCATGCGTGACCAGATCATACCTAAAGTGATACCCAACCATGTCCTGTTCCCAAAGTTTGCCCGGTACATTTTCAATTTTAACCTGCGTTGCGATTTTAGCCTTTTTTGCCTCGAGGGATACCAATTCGAACTGGGTTGTTTTTTGCATACAATTGTTTGGTCCCACTTTAGTCTCCTCCTGCCAACGCGCGCCCTTTTTTACCGGAAAAGCAGGGAAATAGCCCCAAAGTTCTTTTGATAATTCCAAGATACTGGAATCGCTTAAAAAAGCACCGGCCCCTTGCAAAAGTTCCGATGCATTGGGTAAAAAAGAGAGGTCTTGCTGCAAAGAATCCATTAAACTGGAAATACCCTCGGTTTTATACACCCGGCCGAGCGAATCGGCATACAATCGGATATCGTTTTGCAACAAGCGTTTCCAAAATATCGCGTCAAATTCGGTTTTGGGTGCATCCGAATCGCGTACATTTTTGCCTTCTTGTTGTTTCATGCGCAAGATGCGCAACGACCAGGCATAGGTCTTATTTTGGTAAATGGTATCCAAACGTACGCTATACTCCGTTATTTCCAGGCTTTTCTCCTGCTCAACGTCCCCAGAAAAAACCATTTTAGACACCGTGTTTTTGGTGATGCGATACTGCATGGTAAACCCGGGCGTGGCGGGTGGATTGAAACGCAAGTTCAAATTTTTTTGCCCAAAAACAGGGCCCAAAAAAGCAAAAAACAGGAGGGCAAGGGCACAAAAACAAGGGAAGGTTCGTTTTGTCAACATGGTGTTTAGGTTTCGTAAATCGGGCTGTAAAGGTGCTATACTTTCCTAAAAAAGGAGCAATATTCGGATTTTAAAAACGTTTTGAGCGCTTGTAAAAGTTCCATCACGGTTCCAAACATAGCAAAAAAACATACTACCCTATACAAAACGCATCCATAAATCATCCACTAACAATTTTAGCGCATGCGCAAACACTTTTTCCTTCTGCTTCTAGCCAGTGCCTTATTCAGCCTCCAATCCTGTGCCTCCTTACAACAAAACGGGTGGTTATCCAAACACCGCAGCAACCTGGAAAGCCTGGCGGCAAGCAACCTTTCCGCCGAGCAAAAACTGGATGGTTTGCTTAGTGATTATGTGCTGTTTTTAAACCAAGACCTCAAATTTGCCGACCCGCGCAAGGGCATCAAGTTTGTGCAAAAATACCACGACCAAAACCTGGCATCCATCGAGAAAATCCTGAAAGGCAGTGAAGTATGGAAAGATCAACTCAATTTGAAAGATAAAGTAGCCTTTGGCGTTCGTATCGTACAAAAACCCTACCTAAAAGACTTAATTAAACTGGGCCCAAAATTCAAGCGCAAATACAAGGAGTACGAATTTGCCGTAAAAATGGCCGCGCGTATTTCGGGCGGCATCACCAAATTGGCAGGAAAAAACCTGGAGGACTAATAAAAAAAGGTGACACCTCCAACACCAAAAGTGTTAAAGTGGGAGGTGTCACCTCCTTTTTTTACTTCTCGTCGCCCGCTTCTTCTTCTTCAGGCTGATATTGCAAAAATGCGGCACGGCGGGGTGCAGGCATTTCGCTGTGTTCGCCTTTGATGGCTTTCCACAATACTTCGTTGAACTCGCGCTCCGGAACGCGGTCTTCCTGGGCCAAATTAAAGGCTTCCGAACGACGGCTGAGGTCGTTTACCGCTGCATTGCGATCGTCGAGGCTGATGCGCGCGGGCACGGCTTTGTACGGACTGAAGTCGGCTTTGGCCGTGAATGAGCGCCACATCGGGGTCGCCGCTGCATCATGCTGGCTCATG
>CAIVGO010000127.1 GCA_903905445.1 uncultured Bacteroidota bacterium | reverse complement strand
TAAGGTGTCGCTTAATAAGGCGCCAACATAATCTGCGGCCTGTTGGATCGGTACCCGGGCCTCATAATTGGTCCAATTGTGTTGTGGATTGTAACTCAAACGGTTTTGTGCTCCAAAATATAAGGCATCTTTCGGTTGTTTCAAGGTATCGGGCTGCAAATAGGCTTGCCAGTATGCAGGCGATACGCGTAATTGACTAGAATCGATGCCAAATACATCGCGCACATTGCCAAACAAAGGAAAATTGCTTTTTTCAGCCGAATAAGCCAAATGTGCGTCGTCCCAAGCCCATCCGGGGCCCAAGCCAACCACCGCGTTGTATGTTGTGTTGCTTGTCCACCCAAGTATCGGCGCTTTTGATTGTTGGATAAACGCAAATCCAGATTGCCAGGCACTAAATTTGGGGTGTAAAAAACAAGGATCGCCTGTTGGATAAATTACAAGTGCCTGACGATCAATGGTGTATTTGAAAGAAGGTAAACTATCGCCCAGGAGTTCTAAACAAGTGTACAGCGTCCATATTTTATTGGTAGACGCCGGAATAAAGTGCCGGTCGCCCAGAACATCGCACAATATTTGGCCCGTTTGGGCATCCTGTAGGGTAAATCCGGTGAAGGAATGTGCAAATACGTTGTTTTCAACGATTTGATGTCGAATCTTGTGTTTGTAGAATCGGGTAGGGGAGCAGGCCGCGAAAGTCAGGAGCACACAGACAAACAAGCCGGTACGTCCAAGATTGCTTTGAAGAAATGTCGAAAAGCGCTTCATTTCAACAAAAGTAGAAATAAATCAGAAACAGGCTCGAAAATGAGCTATCGAAACAAGGATTCAACAAAAGCCTTTTTATTAAAAATCTGCAATTTGTCGATGGATTCGCCCACACCAATATAGCGGATTGGTATTTTAAACTGATCGCTGATGCTGATGGCCACGCCACCTTTGGCTGTACCGTCCAGTTTGGTCAGCGCAAGTGCCGTAATTGGGGCTACTTCGGTGAATTGTTTGGCCTGTTCCTGGGCATTTTGTCCAGTGGAGGCATCCAAAACCAGCAATACGTCATGTGGTGCACCGGGTAGTTTTTTGTCAATGGAGCGGTGTATTTTACCCAACTCCTGCATTAAGTGGGTTTTGTTGTGCAGACGGCCCGCAGTATCAATAATGGCAATATCACAATTATGGGCGATTGCGTAATTGGTCGTTTCATAAGCAACTGCGGCAGGATCGGCGTTCATGCCTTTGGAGTAAAAATCGCAACCCACCCGGTCGGCCCAAATACCGAGTTGATCCACAGCGGCGGCGCGGAAGGTGTCGGCTGCTCCAAGTACCACTTTATAGCCTTTTTGTTTAAATTGGTGGGCAAGTTTGCCGATTGTGGTGGTTTTACCCACGCCATTTACCCCAATCACCAACAGCACATAGGGGTGTTTCCCCTCTGGAATATCAAAATCTTCTAAATCTTCGGTATTGTTTTCGGCCAGCATCTGCACAATTTCATCGCGCAAAATACCATTGAGTTCGTTGATATTCATATACTTATCGCGTGCAACCCGGGCCTCAATGCGCTGAATAAT
>CAIVGO010000126.1 GCA_903905445.1 uncultured Bacteroidota bacterium | reverse complement strand
GCCGTAATTTTTACTTTTTCGCCTTCTTTGGTGTGCTTGGCCTCGGCAATGGTTGGTTGTACTTTATTCAACAAAGGATGTTTGGCTAAATATTGTGCCCGTTTTTCCATCAATTGCTTAATGCCAATGATGTGATCGGGGCCATCCACCACGGTTTTATCCAGGCTATTTTGAAAGTTCGCGTAACTGTACAACTTCATCGTGTCTTGTTTGACCGCTGCGTCAATGTCTTTCACCATCGCTTGGGCACGGGTCACCAGCTGCCCATTTTGCAAATAATCGTTTGAAATGGTGCGGAGATGCGCCAGGTATATTTTCCGGTACAGGGGAATGCGCAACAGTTTGGAAATCAGCGGACGTTTGAGGTTGTCAATTTCAGCAAGTGGCTGGTATTGAATCAATTGCTCGTCGGGCATTTCCTCAAAAGAAAAATTGCGCCGCCATCCACCAAAAGACATATTAAGGTCCCAGATGAGCGGGTGCGCTACGCCGGTCGTATCAAACCACAGGTAATAATTGTGTGAAAGGGAGCCGTTGTAACTATCCAGGTTTACAATCGCATTGTTGATCGCCAGCATCCACAAGGTTTGGTCCACATCCAGCACCGTTTCGATCTTATCAGGCGTTTTATTCAACACTTTAATCAGGTTGAGGAGTGGTTTCCAGGCTGCTGGATTATCCACTTCGTAAAATGCATCGTAACAACCGGTATTGTCGTTGAGGTAGGTTAGGGATGCATTTTCACCTTTGGGGCAACCGGATTGGCTGCGCACCCGTTTCCAGTTGTCAGGGTCGCATTTAACCAGAAAGCCTGCATTGGTATCAAAGTGCTTTTTGATAAAGGCAGCATCGATGGATTCGGTGTTGATATACAGCCCGTAATACTTGTTGTTGAGGTATAATTTGGCAAAATTGCACTGCGGTGCGGGCATGTATTTGCGAATTACTTCATACGCCAGGGGATCGCGGATAAAACTAGGATCCAGAAAAGCATTGGACAGCTTAATCGTGGAATAGGTATCCTTGATTTTTTGCGACTTTATTTTGTAATCGAGGCGGATGTTGACCGGCAATTTTTTGTACGTGTCGTTGCGGGTACGGAAGTAGGAGCTGTTGCCTTTGTATCGAATACCCACACTATCAAAGCGTGCACCATTCACCAAGGCAGTGCCTGTAAGGCGGGCCTCCGGGTTAATTTTTTTTATGGAGTCCAGTTTGACATCCCAGTTTTTGTAAGGCAAATCGACCTTAACTTCCTGAATACTGGTACCGTAAAAATCTTGCGCAGGCAGCAGCGTTGGCAAAATGAACAGTAAAGCGCAAAGAATCGTACAATAGTGTTGTTTTATCATAGCAATCGAAAAAGGCACACAGGAAAGCTGTCGGCCGTTTTGTTTATTTATTGAGTTCACTCAGTTTTACTTTGAAGGGCTTTTTGGTGTAATCGGCAGGAGAAAAGGATACGGTACCGGCATTTTCCACCATGATAAAATAATCGAGGGTGGCATCGGTTGTTTTTGCTTCCACATTGACGGTGAAGTTTTTCACGCCAGTAGGCAAATCCGTGGACGGCTCTTCATTCATCGGCATTACATCATACGCCTCCCGGTCGCTGAAGCGGTAATACACCAAAACGCGTTTGGGAAAGCGGTCGGCCTTTGCGGTCAGGCGGAAAGCATTGACTTTTTTGTTTTCAAATTTTGCCCGGCTTTGTACCAATACATCGGTTACGGCAGAGGGTAGGGAAGTCAATTCGGGGTGCACTTTCAGGTATTTGGAGCGTTTTGCCATTAATTCGACCAATCCTGGAATTTTACTGCGTTTGCCGACGGTTTCGCGCAGGCTTTTTTGAAAATCTTCCAGGTTGTACACCTTATATTTATCATCATTGAAAGGAACTACGATAAGGCCCTGGAGTTCTTGTGCCCGTTTTTCGTAAGCGCCGTTCAGGAAGTTTTCTTCATTAATCTGGCGGATGTGGGCCAGGTAAATTTTCTTGTACAAGGGGTCTTTCAGCAATTGGCTGATGAGGGGTTTGTACGGATTTTCGGCATGCAACAAAGGATCCAGGTTTTGCAGGTCTTTCAAGTCGAGGTCACTTCCGCTACCGCCGCCGGTGTTTTTATAACTACCGAAAGAAAGGTTCAAGTCCCAGTGAACCGGTTGAAAACGGTTGTTTTCGTCGCGGTACATGTAATAGTTGACGCTGTGGTTGCCGGAGTAGCTGTTGAGGTTGACCATTACATTGTTGAGTGCCAGCATCCAAAGGGTGCGGTCAATATCGAGGAAACGGTCAATTTTGCCGGGTTCGTTGTTCAACACCCGCGTAAACTCTTGCAATTCGGTCAAACCGGTAGCAGAAATTAATTCATAATTTCCTTTATAGCAGGCGATGTTGTCTTCGAATTCGAGCGAACCAAAGGTATTTTGGCGGCAGGTGGTGGGTATTTCTTCGGGCTTGAAGTCAACCCCTGCTTTGAAAAAGATGCCGTTGTTGGCGCCGTAGTTGTTTGTAAGAAATTGCTTATCAATGCTTTCAATATTGATAAAAACACCAACATACTCTTCATTTACATACAGCTTGGTGTAAGCCGCTTGGGAGCTGGGCATGTATTTGCTGGCAATTTCATGAAACAGCACTTCGCGTACCATACTTGGGTCGCGCAGGGCAGACGAAAGTTTGAGGGTGGTATATCCCTGGTGGTTTTGGGTCGCGTTGCTGTTATTGAGTCGGATCGTGAGCGGGTTGCGTTTCAAACCCGTTTGATAGGATTTGTCGCCGCGAAAACGAACACCCACTTCATCGTATTTCATGCCGTCTACGGTTACCGAACCGCTTAGAAGACCAGCGCTGTAGATGCGCATGGAATCCAGGGCATCGGACCAGTTTTTCATGGGAAGGGTAAGCCGAATTTCTCCGATCGTTTTTTTGTCAAAAAGCGGGCGGGTGCTCTTGATGTTTTGAGCATTCAGGGCAAAAGGTAAAATGGCAATCAGGGCCAAAAGGAATTTTTTCATGGCAAACCACTGCGTCGTTAAAGAAAAAAATGCGTGACGAAAATCGGGGCAATGATACAAAAAGGTGTATTTGCTTTGCTATCTTAGGGAATAATTATCCCGAAGGGCATGCAAGAAATGTACAAAATATTCAAATGATCTGTTCAAAATCGGCTTTTGTTGCTACCGGTAGCGTTCGAGCAAAACCCGAGAGCTTTGTTTGGTGCATTTGACGAAAGGTCGTTTGTACTTGTTCGATGAACGGAGCGTCCACAAGTTGCTGAATTGCTTCCAGCGTAGCAACCCGTTCATCATCCCCCAATTTGAAGGTCTGCTCGTATAACGTATTTTCAAACTTGACACTCACACGGTTGTCCATTTTAAAAACAGTTATTTTGAGCAACGGGTGCTCAATGTTTCCAATGATGCGCATAGTCCTGTGTTTATTAACTTGTATTTCGGTTGCAAAATTGCAATAAAAAGCGCAATAACGGATATTTATTTAATACTTTAAATCTCTGCAGGCCCGTTAAACACCTGAAACAAACTCGCAGCCGCAGCCCCGCCCAATAACGCACCACCCAAATAAACCCAGGTATCCAAGCCCTGTAAGGCACCCATTAAGGCCATACCAAGCGCGAGCGCCGGATTGAATGCCCAATCACTCAGATGTCCGAGGCTATAAGCCACTGCCAACAATGCAAGTCCGGGGGCCACCGCTTTGGTCATGACATTCTGTTCGGCAGCCTGGTGTACCTGCAACCAGATAAAAACCAGGGCCAGGGTGCCCAAAACTTCCGAAATCAGGGTGCATATCCACTGATGTTGCAAGGGGCGCAGTTCCAATCCGCCCGCACAACTCAATAAAAAACTGCCCAAGGTTGCCGCTAAAACGCCGCCCGCCAATTGCGCCACCACATAATACAGAAAATCGGTGCGATCAATCATGCCCCGCATCAAGGCTGCTAGGGAAATCGCCGGATTGAAATGGGCGCCCGAAATGGCATAAAGCGCCAAACTGCTGCCCACCAACATCGCACCCGCCGCCAGGGGCATCATGGTACTAGAACCGTTGTTGGCCGCCATTAAGACGGTTAAAACGAAAAAAAAGGTCCCAATCAACTCTGCCAGATACTTTTTCATGCACTTTTGATTTTATTTGAAAGGAAAATACAATTTTTGTGATCAATTTTGAAAACTCAAAAGTATTTAACTGCTTCCGTATGGTTCGTTCCTTTTTGATATTAATTGTTTTTCAGATGCTTTTATCCGCAGTTTCTTTCGGTCAATCCAAACGTTTGAGCCCGGAATTGCTCTGGCAACTTGGCCGCGTGGCGCTGGATGCCGTATCGCCCGATGGCAAATATGCTGTATATGGTGTTCAAAAATACGATTTGGCCACCAATAAAAGCACCCGCACCTTATATAGTGTAGAAATACGCAGCGGAAATACCAAAATACTCAGCAACCCGGAACGCAGCGCCAGTGATGCCGCTTTCCATCCTGCTGGCGGCCGTATTGGTTTTTTGGAAGACGGCAAATTGTTTGAGGTCAAGCTGGATGGACAAGGCCAAACGCAATTGTCGGACATCGAAATGAACGGATTTATGTACGCGCCCAATGGCGAATCCGTGCTGTACGTGCGCGATGTAAAACACGACCAGAAGGCTTCGGAACTTAATCCCGATTTGCCGCTGACGACCGGCAGGGTGATGGACGGCTTGTTGTACCGGCACTGGAAATCGTGGCACGACTACCAATACAGCAATATTTTTTACCAGGTATTTGAAGGAAACCGATTGAATGGGAAAGAAATGGCCGCCATGAACGAGGCGTTCGACAGCCCCTTGCAACCGATGGGGGGTATGGAACAAATCACCTGGAGCCCCGATGCGCGCTGGATTGTGTACACCAGCCGGAAGTTAAAAGGTACTGCGGCGGCCCAAAGCACCAATTCGGATATTTATGGTTTTGATGTCAACACCGGCGAGACGGTCAATTTTACGGCCGATTTGCCCGGTTATGATATGGATCCGGTGTTTTCGCCCGATGGCAAGTATTTGGCCTGGACCAGCATGGAACGCGCAGGCTATGAAGCCGATCGCACGCGCTTGATGGTGTTGGATCTGCAAACCAAAAAGCGGGTAGAACTTACCAAGGGTTGGGATTACGAGGCCAACGCACCGCAATGGGCGTCCGATGGGAAATCATTGTATTTCCTGAGCAGCACCAATTTTACCTATCAATTGTATCAGATCACCGTTGCCGATAAAAAAATACGCGCCATCACCGAAGGCCAACACGATTATACCGCCTTCAAAGTGGCTGGTAATGAATTGGTTGCGACCCGCACCGCCATGGATCAACCGGCAGAGTTGTACGCGGTGAATGCACAAACAGGGGTTGCGCGTGCTTTATCCAAAGTAACGGAACCGATTTGGAAAGATATTGCCAAAGGAAAAGTGGAGCGCCACACCGTAAAAACAACGGATGGCAAGGATATGAATGTGTGGATGGTGTTTCCGCCCAATTTTAACCCTGCGAAACGTTATCCAGCCATCTTGGTTTGTCAGGGTGGCCCACAATCGGCCCTTAGTCAGGGTTTTTCGTATCGTTGGAACATGCAATTGATGGCCGCCAACGATTATGTAGTCATTGCGCCTTGTCGCCGGGGCATGCCGGGATCCGGTCAGGCCTGGTGCGACGCGATCCAGGGCGACTGGGGTGGAAAACCAATGCAGGATTTATTGTCGGCCACCGATTATGCGGCGAAACAGCCGGGTGTAGATGCGGGAAAGATTGCCGCAGCGGGTGCCAGTTTCGGCGGATTTTCGGTGTATTGGCTGGCGGGCAACCACAACAAGCGGTTTAAAGCGTTCATTTCGCATTGCGGTATTTTCAATTTGGAGAGTTTTTACACTGAAACGGAAGAAGTTTGGTTTGTGAACCACGATTTTGAAGGTGCTTTTTGGCAAACCCCCAAGCCTAAGAACTACAAGGCCAGTCCGCATTTATTTGCCCAAAACTGGGACACCCCGATTTTGGTGGTACACAACGAGTTGGATTTCCGGATTCCGGTGACCGAAGGCATGCAGGCGTTTCAGGCTGCACAGTTGCGGGGCATACCGTCGAAGTTTTTGTACTTCCCCGACGAAGGCCACTGGATGTCGAAACCGCAGAATAGTGTTTTGTGGCAACGGAGTTTTTTTGGGTTTTTGGGGGAGTCTTTGGGGAAATAGGGTAGGGGTTTTGTTCAACGGTTCGCGCCAGCGATGTGCCCAGATTCTGCTGGGTGCATCGCTAGCGCAGTGTTGGTGGGCATACTACTGGACATTTTTATTTCGCGCAGATGTTACACAGAATAAAAAGCGCAGATGTTACGCAGAAAAATCGGCGTAACATCTGCAAAAATGCATCTGTGTTGCATCTGCGCGAAAAATGTCCAGTATTGTGGTTGGTGGCATCGTTCTGTTTATTTTCCTTTCTTGATGTATTTTTCAACGAATTCTGCGTTAAACCGGAGATACTGGAAATAATTATCTGCTAATTCTTTTAACCTTCCGTTGTTCAATGGAACGTGGTCATATCCAAATTTACTTCTTAATTTCTTTACGAATTGAATTTCAGCGTTTTTTTGATAAGTTTCCTCCAAATTCTCTGTAGAATAGAAATCAATGACCCATTCATTATCATAGCACAATTGCTCAAGTGGAAACCAACCGTTAAAGTATCCAACTGATAGAAATTCATTTAAATTCTCTCCTATTATCCAGTTGTAATCGCTCATTGAATCTCCAAAATTCATTGGAACGGTCATTACAATTGGTTGTATTTCTTCTGATATTTCCAAAATACTATAATGAACCCCATCCCCACCTGTGCATGCAAAAACTTCCGTATTTATTGGCGAACTATCGTATATGAATGTTTTGTCATTTATTGGAATCATTCCTGCATAATCAAAGTAGAGACTTGGAAACTCATTCTTTGTCTCGGTTGCCAATTCTTCGACAACTTTTCTTAATTCTTCTAATCTGATTATTCGTTTGTTGTTCATTTTATTTTTGCTTAGTTGCCGCTAACGGTTGGCATACACGGCTCGTGACCGTATAGGAAACATGATTATTGTATACCTTGTTATATGCTGCTTTTACTTCATTAGATTTTTCAGTTCTTGAAAATTTTATAGATAGAACTATTATTACTTCCTTCAATTATTAAAAATAGCATTCCTTTTTCATAACTATGAAGGTTTATGGTTAATGTATTGCTTCCATTCCCAATCTCTAAAATTTGGCCATAAATTGTCATGATTTTATACGAAAAACTCTTTTTGTGTTCGATAGTTATTTCTCCAAATGTCGGGTTTGGATAAACTTTGATATTAGTGTTTACTTCGTCAAGTACATAACTGGACACTACTATTTCGCAAGTATTCGGTTGAGAATTAATCATTGCCGAATAATAGGTATTTGCATAATCACGCATTTTTATCTTTTGACCTCTGGTGAACATTTTTGCACAATTCCCATAATATTCCATGTAATTTTCTATCATATCAGGAGGGTCTGTTCCATTCCAAATGGGTTCTTCATTAGAACAGGTATTTAATGTCAAAAATTCTGGAATGCACTTAGGTTCTGGGTTAATAGCATTATTTGAACATGGTGTATCATCAATATCATCAAAGTAAAGATGTTCAAGTCCCAAAAAATGACCTATTTCATGAATTAGTATTTGGGAGTAATTATATGAATCTTTATTTAGCGTGACACCGATATAAGGATTTGGAAAATTGGAATGTGGTACAGTTGGTGTTGTTGCTATTCCCCCATTTGATTCACTCCCACTTCCCATAGCGCTTACCCAAATATTGAGATATAAATCCGTATTCCAAGGGGTTGACTCTCCCTTTGTCCTGAAAAAATCCCCTGGCTCTATTGGTGTCTCAATTTCTTTATGAACAATACCATCTGTTAGAAGTCCAAATTCATCAACTGTCGCCAAGCACAGTTGAATTTCTGTGTCTGCCCAAAGCGTGTCAAAAATCTCTCTTGAAACAATATTGTTTTCAGACATTCCTCTAAGTCCAAGATTTACGTGATTTATCAAATTTTCTACTTCTGATGATAACATATCTTCCTCGGAATCAAAATAGAGAACGTGGACTACCGTTGGAATATAATAAGTTTGAGAAAAAATGGTAGTACTTAGTAAAATTGCGGAAATGAATAATATAATTCTCATGATGTACTGGTCAGTTGCGGTAATGTGAAAGCAAATATACTACTTCCATTTATATATCCCAAAAATCCAGTTTGCTTTTAACGCACCCATTCCTTTCTTTGTAAGGTGGGTATATATTGCTTTGGAATTGCGCTTGTATACCTCAAGCAGCTTGCCCTTCATCATCTATATTGCAGGATATTGGGTAAAGTTAAGCCGCGGAAGCAATTATTTCACGGGCCCTTAATTCTGCTACCAGGCATCCGCCTTGGGTAAATCATTCAATGAAGCGTTGATCTGTTTCATAAATCCCATAAGGGTCGAAACCGGCAAGCCTTCCCTGGCACCTCGTTCTAACAGCAAGGCTTGTTCTGCCGCTTCACTCAATCCCACAAACTCCAATTGCGGCCGAAAACTATGCGCTGCCTTAAATAATGCTTCCCGGTCTTCTCGCGCTAAAGCATCTTCCAAACGCTTGATTTCCAAAGGATACTGATCCAGAAATTTTTGAATAAAATGCCGCATTTGCACTTCATCCCCGTCGCAGAAATCGCGGAGAAAAGCCAGGTCTATGTCTGCTGCTTCAACATCTGTATCCTGTTGCATTCCGGAAACTTTAGTCGCCGGTACAGACCCTTCCAGCTCCAGCACTTCTGCCACCACCAGGGCCAATTCACTTGGCTTGAAAGGTTTGCTCAAATGCCGGTTCATGCCCGATTCAAGCGCATTTTCGACCTCTTCCGGCGTGGCGGAGGCGGTGAGTGCAATAATTGGAATGTCGGAAGAAAGCTGCTGTCGAATATACCGGGTGGCTTCTGTGCCGCTCATCTCTGGCATTTGCATGTCCATCAGGATCAGATCAAAAGCGCTGGATTGGAACTGGGCCACTGCTTCTTTTCCGGTCTTTGCTTCCACGATTTCCGCGTTTTCAAAATGTCGGCGGATGGCTTCGGTCGCGATTTCAAGGTTAAGGGTGTTGTCGTCGGCGAGCAGGATGCGAAGGGGCTGGGTAAAATGTAGGATATCGCCTTTTGTGCTATTCGTTTTCAGGTCCTCGGCATCGGACATAGGGAGGGCAAGGACAAATGAAAAAGTGGAGCCTTTTCCTACCTGACTTGCTACCTGAATGTCGCTGCCATGCAACTGCACCAGTTCACGGGCAATGGTCAACCCCAAACCCGTGCCGCCAAAACGAGCGGTGGTGTCTTCACCTGCCTGCTGAAAACTGTCGAAAATGGTTGCTAACTTTTCAGGTGGGATGCCGATGCCAGTATCGGTGACGGAAAAGACTATTGAAGGTTGACCATTCGCTATTGACTGCGGATCGCTGGATACCTTTATCTGGACGCTTCCTGTTTCCGTGAATTTCACCGCATTTCCTACCAGATTCATTAGGATCTGGTATAGCCGAGTAGGATCGCCGAGCAGGGCTTCGGGTACATTTTCATCTGCCGTTAACACCAATTCAATTCCCTTATTTTCTGCCCGGAGCGAAAGCGCTTCCTGGACATCCCCGGCCACGCGGGCGGGAGAGAATGGGATTTGACGGAGTTTGACCTCACCGGCTTCAAGTTTGCTCAGATCAAGGATGTCATTCACCACCTCCCCCAGCCGATCGGTAGAATGATGAATGGAAGAAAGCCAGCGCCGTTGTTTTTCATTCAAGGAGGTTTCGAGCAATAAATCTGTGAATCCGGAGATGCCGTGCAAAGGCGTTCGGATTTCATGGCTCATATTGGCCAGGAAGCGGGATTTGAAGGCTTCGGAAGCTTCGGCGCGTGCGCGAGCGGCCTCTACTTCGAGGTTTTTGGCTTCTAATTGTTGGGTCGTCCGTTGTTTTAACCGGTAGCGGTTGTATAACAGGAAAGTCAGCAAAACCAATATGCCCAGGCCGATAAAAAGGGCATATCGGATGTTGCGTTGCTGGGTGAGTTGCGCCAGTACTTCGGCTTCACGCCGGGTTTTTTCGGCGGCGGCATTGCGGGTGAACTCGCCAAAGGCCAGTTGGCGGGTGCTTTGCTGGCGTTCGATTTGTTGTTGGTATTTGTAGCGTAACTCACTGTATTCGAGTGCTTTAGGGTAGTTTTTCTGAAATTTATAAATACTGCTTAATAGTTGAGCCGTTCGTACTAAGCCGCCATTGTTTTTGGCTTTTAAAAAAGTTTGATAGGTTAGTAAGGCATTTTTTAAGGCGTTTTGGTGCATTCCTGCGCTAAATTCGCAGGCGGCAAGTTCTTCTAATGCGGCGGCACCGAAATGTGCATCTTGCTCAATTGGAAGTAATTGAACCGCTTTTTGCGCACATTGGAGTGCCGATTTTATATCGCCAAGATTCCGGTAACAATATGATTTGCCATAGTTAAGCGCGGCAAAAATTATGGGCTGCATATCTGCAACCAGGTTCTCTTCTGCTTTCTGGTACGTCTGCAGGGCTTTTTCATATTCGTTGATTGCCTGATAAATGGCTGCCATGGAAATATAATGATCGGCAGGGTTTTGTCCATTGGCTTCCGCCGACTCGATGGCTTTCCGGATATAGATCAAGCCATTTTCATAATCTCCTATTTTTTTATAAATACCGGTTAAATTATGGTAAACATCCCGTTCCATGAGGAGAAAGGGGGTAGTTTGATGCTTTTCACCCGACTCTAATGCGGTAAAATAATGTGCGGCCCCTTCGGCATACCTGCCAAAATTATAACAACCAATGCCAATATTGTTGTGGAGTACGGCGAATGTATAAGGATCTTTAACGCCTTGCAATACATTCAAAACCAGGTCATGATTCCTTGCAAAAGACAAGCTATCTCCCAGACTTGAAGCAACGAAGGTCAACTCCATATAAACAAGTGCCATGCTGGTCGTATCGGCAATCGCGCTAAATTGCTGAAGTGCTTGATTCAAAATAGGCGTTGCCAATTCCACTTGCTGAATCGCCAAGTCAGCTCCTCTGTACAGGTTGATTCTAGCCGCGATCGATTTTTCAAAGATTCGATCTTTTGTTTGATTCAAAAGACAGCAATGGTAAATACTGTC
>CAIVGO010000125.1 GCA_903905445.1 uncultured Bacteroidota bacterium | reverse complement strand
TGCACCACACCTACCATTACCTTGAATGGAAACGGGACGGCAACCGGAGCAGGAATCAGTTACCAATGGACCACCAGTGGCGGCAATTTTGTATGTTGCACCAACACCTTAAATCCACAGGTAAACCAGGCTGGTACGTACACTTTGCTGGTCACTAACAGCAACAATGGATGTACCAATGAAGAGACCGTTACGGTCAGCGGGGATATTGTGCCGCCCGTGGCAACGATTGCACCGCCCAATGTGGTCAATTGTTTCGAACCTGAAATCACCCTCGATGCCTCCGGCTCCTCCCAGGGGGGCAATTTTACCTACAACTGGTCGGGACCTGCGGGTGGCATTAACAGCGGGGGCAATACCTTGAATCCGAGTGTAGACCTTGCAGGAACTTATATTTTAACCGTTACCAATGCGGATAATAATTGCACGGCAACTGCCAGTGTTACGGTTTCTTTGAATCAAACCTTACCCACTGCCGTTGCAACGAGCCCCGGCATTTTGAATTGTACGGTCACGGAATTAACCCTCAGCGGCGTAGGTTCTTCCAGCGGACCCAACTTTGAATACGAATGGACCACCAATGGCGGCAATTTTGTAAGCGGTGAAACAACCCTCAATCCGGTTATTGACCAGCCCGGTATTTACTTGATTCAGGTAACCGATTTAACCAATGGTTGTACCAGAATAGCCTCTGTGGCGGTAAATCAAAACATTACGCCGCCCAATGTAAATATCAATACACCTGCCAACATTGGATGCAATATGCCGGTGGTAACACTCAATGGCAGTGGAACCTCCACGGGTGCTAATTTTACCTATTTGTGGACTACAACGGATGGTAATTTTGTGTGCTGCACGACCACACTCAATCCACAGGTAAATTCAGCAGGTACCTATAACCTGGTGGTCACCAACACCACCAACGGTTGTACCAATGAAGAATCGGTTACGATAACAGGCAATACGATCCTGCCGATTGCAGACATTGCTCCGCCAATTACGGTAGATTGTAACAACCCGGAAATTACCCTCGACGGATCAGGCTCTTCTCAAAATGGCAACTTTGTGTACAATTGGTCAGGCCCATCCGGGGGCATCAATAACGGCGGTAGCACACTTAACCCAAGTGTGGATCAGCCCGGAACGTATACCCTGACCGTAACCGATGCGGATAACAATTGTACCGCAACTGCAACAGTCACCGTGGTGGCCAACCTGACATTGCCTACAGCAGTTGCGGCAACACCCCCAACGCTTACTTGTCAGAACCCGCAACTAACCTTAAACGGCACAGGGTCTTCTACCGGAAGCAACTTTACCTATGAATGGACGACCGGAAATGGCAATATCGTAAGCGATGAAACAACGCTCAATCCGGTGATCGACCTACCGGGCGCATACACCCTGGTGGTGACTAATACGACCAATGGATGCACCAAGTCGGTGACTGTGACGGTCAACGCGAATCAGAATTTCCCCATAGCCAGTGCCGGCCCTAGCCTGGAACTAAACTGTCTATTCCCAACCCGGGTGATTCAGGGCAGTGGCTCCCTGGGCAACGGATTTTCGTTCCAATGGATCCCCAATCCGGGCAACATTGTTTCCGGCGCAAACACCTACACGCCTACGGTGAACCAAGCCGGTTTCTATACGCTCTTGGTTACCAATACCGCCAATGGATGTACCAGTGAAGACATTGTAGAAATTACGGAGAACTTTAACACCCCCGAAGCCCTGATTGCGCCACCGGAAGTGCTGACTTGTGCAACGCCAGAAATTAACCTGGACGCCACCGGATCTTCGCAAGGCGGAAATTATACCTATACTTGGTCCTCCATGCCAGCAGGTGGGATTATTAGTGGTGGCAATACCGACAACCCGACCGTCAATAAACCAGGCACCTACAAACTAACCATCACCGATACAGAAAGTGGTTGCACGACTACAAGCCAAGTGGTTGTTACACAGGATATTACACCACCGGTAGCCAATGCAGGTCCAGGTGGACAAATTAGTTGCCAGATGCCCACCCTGATTTTGAGTGGCAGTGGTTCTACCGGCCCCGATTTTGCTTATGAATGGTCGACCACGTCGGGCAATATTTTAAGTGGCGAAAACACCCTATCTCCAGAGATTAATGAAGGTGGCCAATATCGCCTGGTGGTGATCAATACAAGCAATGGATGTACGGCCCAAAGCACGGTGAATATTACCGTCAATCAAAATTTTCCCAACGCGGTGGGTGGCCCGGACCTTGAATTGAACTGCCAGAACAATGGTGTTGTAGAATTAAATGGCACTGGCACTTCCACGGGATCCACGTACACCTATCAGTGGACGGCCAATCCCGGGAACATCGTTTCGGGCGGAAATACCTTGAAGCCTAAAGTCAATGAAGCCGGTTTTTACACCCTGTTGGTGACCAATACGGCCAATGGATGCACCGATGAAGCGGAAGTATTTGTTGCCGACAACATTATTTACCCCGTTCCGCTCATTGCGCCGCCCCAAGAACTTAATTGCAACTTCACGACGGTGGAATTGGATGCAAACGGTTCTACGTATAGTGCGGCCGGTGCATTCCAATGGACGACCGTGGGTGGCAATATTTTAAATGGAGCCAACACCCTCACCCCGGAAATCAATCAGCCTGGAACGTATAAACTGGTGATCACCAACCAGGATAATTTCTGTACCGCGACTTTGTCTGTGGTCGTGACCAAAAACATCACGGCACCCGCTGCAACCGCGGTAGCAAATGGCATTTTAACTTGCCAATTCCCACAACTTGAATTGAATGGCACGGGATCTTCCCAAGGTCCGGAATTCTTTTATGTGTGGACTACCCAGGATGGCAACATCGTTTCCGGCAACCTTACCCTGAACCCAACGGTGAGTGAACCCGGTGTATATCAATTACTTGTATCGAACAACGACAACGGATGCACCCAAACAGCGGCTGTAACGGTTACGACCAGTCAGGTGTTTCCTCAGGCCAATGCGGGTGCTCCTTCAGACCTTACCTGTGCGATCGGGCAAATTACCCTCAATGGAATCAGTTCTTCGCAGGGGAATGAGTATGCTTATGTGTGGTCAACGCCCAATGGCAACATTATTTCGGGTGCCAATACCCTCACGCCCGTTGTAAATGCGCCGGGTGTGTACGATTTGTCGGTCGTGAACTTGCAAAACGGATGTACCACCACGGCTTCGGTAGTGATCGGTACCAATTATACAAATCCACTGGCCGTTGTAGCCCCCGCAGGCATCCTGAGTTGCAGCCAACCTTCCTTAAGTTTGAACGGAACAGGCTCCAGCACAGGGAGTATTTTTACCTACAATTGGAGCAGCGTTAATGGCAATTTCCTTTCGGGACAAACTACCCTGAATCCATTGGTGAATGCAACCGGTGTGTACGATTTAGTTGTTACCAATACGGTAAACGGCTGTACCACCACCGCAAGCACCACCGTTATAGCTGATGCCAGTGTACCCACCGCAGCAGCGGGTGTACCTAATACGCTCACCTGCACCGTGGATAAAATTACACTAAACGGCACCAGTTCTAGTTCCGGGACCCCATTTATTTACCAATGGACGGGCCCTGGAATTCTTTCGGGCGACAATACGCTAACGCCGGTGGTGGACAAACCAGGTTTGTACGAACTACAAGTGACCAACACGACCAACGGATGTACTGCCCTTTCCGCCGTAACCATTCCTCAAGATATTGTCCTGCCCATTGCCGAGGCAGGCCCTGGTAGTCAGTTGGACTGTGATGATTTGACGATTACCCTCCAAGGGGATAATTCAAGCACAGGGCCAATGTTTGTGTACGACTGGAGTACTTTGAATGGGTATATTGTCTCTGGGGCAAATACCCTCACGCCTACGATTACAGAACCCGGTCTTTACAAATTAATGGCCACCAACGTGACCAATGGATGCTTGTCTAGCGATTCGGTGGTCATCACCCAAGATGTCGTATTCCCAATTGCGGATGCGGGGAACCCAGGCTTAATTACTTGTACCAATCCTACCGTTACCCTCGGTGCCAGTGGCAGTACGGGTGCGCCATTTACCTACACCTGGACAACAGCGGATGGCAATATAGCAATCGGCAGCAACACCCTTAATCCGGTGGTGGATGCACCCGGCACCTACAATTTGCTGATTACCAATGTAAATAACGCCTGCACAGCCTCCGATATGGTGGTGGTTAATAAAGATGCCAATGTACCCATTGCAACTGCGAATGTAACCGGTGAGCTCAACTGCGTAGTGCAGGAATTGACCTTGAGCGGTGCAAATTCAACCCAGGGAACGACGATTGTAACCAATTGGACCACCCCAGACGGTAATATTGTGTCGGGGGCCAATGGCCTTTCACCTGTTGTTGATGCACCTGGCGTTTATACCTTGACTATTTTTAACAATGCCAACAATTGCAAAGCGGTATCTACCGTCAATGTAAACCTGAATATTACGCAACCGGTCGCAAATGCGGGCACCCCGGCTGTTATTTCCTGCCTGAACCCGATTCTTACACTCAATGGAAATGGTTCCAGTCAGGGCAGCCAATACACCTATATTTGGGAAACCCTCAATGGTCAAATCTTGAATGGCGGCACGACCTTGACGCCCCAAATTGACCAATCCGGCTTTTACACGATCGCGGTGACCGATCAAAGCAACGGCTGTACCGCAACTTCAACGGTACAAATTATCCGCGACCAAAATACACCGGAAGCCGATGCAGGTCCGACACCAACGCTAACTTGTGCCGTTTTATCGCTCGATCTAAACGGCAGCGCCAGTAGCGCCGGACCGCAATTTGCCTATAATTGGAATACCCCCGATGGCTTAATCTTGTTGGGTGCCAATACCCTTACCCCAACCGTTGGAGCGCCTGGAACTTACCAATTGACGGTATCAAATGCACAAAATGGTTGTTCCGCAATCGCTTCTGTGGTGGTGAATGAAAATATTACCTTGCCCATTGCCGAGGCTGGTGCTAGCCCCACCCTGACCTGCGCCGTAACATCCCTCCAACTGGATGGTGCAGGCAGTAGTCCAGGTGCTAACCAAGTCAGCTATTTGTGGACCACCACCAATGGCCAAATTATCAGTGGAAACAACACCTTAAATCCGACCATTGGCGATCCGGGTGCCTACCAGTTGCTGGTTACAGACCTATTAAACGGCTGTACCCAAACCGATGCCGTGCTGGTGCTCGAAGACATCACGTCTCCACTTGCAGCAAGCGCCGTGGTGGGCGAAATAACCTGCTCGGTCAAAGCGCTCCCCCTCAGTGGAACAGGCAGCAGCACGGGCAGCAATTTTGTGTACCAATGGACAACCGCAAATGGCAAAATATTGGATGGCGATACGACCCTCACGCCCAATGTGAACAAAGCAGGCACCTACAACTTGTTGGTAACCAATACAATTACCGGTTGTACGGAAACTGCGGGCGTTACCGTAACACAAAATATTATCCCTCCAACCGTTGACGCGGGCGCAACCAGTCAATTGACCTGCGCGGTTACCAGTTTGTCGCTCAGTGGCACAGCCAATGGGGGAATCAACGGTGTGAGTTACGCCTGGACAGGCCCAGGAATCCTTTCCGGAAATACGACGCCGGATCCTTTGATCAATGTGATTGGTACTTACTACCTCACAGCCACCGATTTGTACAATGGATGTACCGCAAAAGATTCGGTCAAGATTTTACCCAATACCACTGCGCCTACCATCGCCATTGCCAACCCGGAAGTGTTGACTTGCAAAATTAATCAACTGTATATCAACGCCGTAGGTACCAGTACGGGTGCTCAATATTCCTACAATTGGTCGGGACCAGGCCTCGTAAGCGGCAGTACCAGCCTAACGCCCCTGGTAGAACAGCCTGGAACCTACCAGATCACGGTGAGCAACAACCTGAATGGCTGTACCAGCGTGGCGAGTGCAACCGTTACCCAAAATGTACTATTGCCCATCGCAGAAGCTGGAAACGGGTTTGAATTAACCTGTTCCATCAATTCGGATGCTTTAAGTGCAAATGGATCTTCCAATGGTGCAAATTTTGCCTATCAATGGGGTACAACCGATGGCAATATCTTATCGGGTGCCAACACGGATGCACCCATCGTTAGTGCCGTTGGTACCTATCAACTGACGGTAACCAACTTGAGCACCGGTTGCACTGCTGAAGATGCGACCATCGTAACCCGCAATACCAATTTCCCTTCCGACATTCTATTTTCCAGCGACCCGCCAGCATGCGGAAATCAACTGGGCAGCATTGTGTTTGAAGAAGTTACGGGCGGTGTTGGGCCTTACCTGTATTCGATTGATGGTGGAAATCAGTTTTTATCTGCATCAGACTTTACGCAATTAAAGCCTGGCACCTATCAACTGGTCGTTCAGGATGTGAATGGTTGCGAATATGATGAAACCCTGGTGTTCCCGGTGCCTTTGGAGCCACAAGTAGGCCTGCCTGGCACCATCGCACTGGCATTTGGCGAATCGGCTACCTTGACCGCCAACCTGAACATTCCATTGCAGGAAATCGATACCATCATTTGGTCGCCGATGAACACCCTCACCCTGACCAACAAACCGAATGTGGTTTTGGCGCGTCCATTCAGCAATACGGAATATACCGTGTTGATTATCAATAAGGATGGTTGTGAGGACCGGGCAAAAATATTGGTCGGCGTTTCCGACCCGGATATTTGGGC
>CAIVGO010000124.1 GCA_903905445.1 uncultured Bacteroidota bacterium | reverse complement strand
CGATTTTATCCACCTGGATGTAGAAAAAACACCCTTTGATTTTTCGAAAAAGGAAATGATTTCGCAAGAAATAGAAATACGCAACCATTATAAAGCCGCGATTCAAGGAACCTTAACGGTAACCGTTTTTAATGCAAAAAATGCGGCAAAATCGATCAAATCCTTTAGTCAACCCATTCAGGTGGCTGCAAACGCGGTACAGGTTTGTCCAATTTCCCTACCCAAACTGGAACGCGCCTGGATTCAATACGAGTTTAAAGAAAGCAAAACAGGCAAATCGGTTAAAAAGGGACTAGAAACGCCCTATATACTCACGCCCCCCGAACCATTAACGCCCAAAATCAACAATCCAGCGGTGTATGGTGCACGACCCGGGGTGCCATTTTTGTATAAAATCGCGGCAACCGGCAGAGCACCGCTCGCTTATGCAGCCAAAGGATTTCCACCAGGCTTGCGCATGAATGCTGCTACCGGGGTCATTTCGGGCACGGTCAATCAGCGCGGAATGTTTAGTGTAACCATCACAGCGACCAACAGCCAAGGTGCCGATTCCAAAACCATTTTGCTGGTGATTGGCGATAATATTTGCCTGACACCGCCTTTGGGCTGGAATTCCTGGAATTGCTGGGGACTCAGTGTGAGCGACGAAAAAGTACGCGCCTCTGCAGATGCCCTGGTGAAAAGCGGGCTGATCAACCATGGCTGGACCTATATTAACATTGATGACGGTTGGGAGGCGCCCAAACGGGACTCGGTTACGGGCGCTATTTTTGCGAACGATAAATTTCCGAATATGCCTGCCTTGGGCGATTATTTGCACAAACAAGGCATGAAAATGGGCATTTACTCTTCACCCGGGCCGCTCACCTGCGGTGGCTACCTCGGCTCCTGGCAGCATGAAGCCCAAGATGCGCAAACCTGGGCCGATTGGGGCGTTGATTACCTAAAACATGACTGGTGTTCTTATGGAACCATTGCTCCTAAAGTACTACAAAAGGCTGATTTAGAATACCCTTATGCGGTAATGCGCGCGGCCCTGAATGCCACCAACCGGGATATTGTATATAGCCTTTGTCAATATGGTATGGGCAATGTTTGGAACTGGGGCGAAGAAGTAGGTGGCAATCTGTGGCGCACCACCGGCGATATTACCGATACCTGGGAAAGCATGTCTAGTATTGGGTTTTCGCAGGATAGTCTGAACACTTTTGCGCGCCCGGGCCATTGGAACGATCCGGATATGTTGGTAGTTGGCTGGCTGGGCTGGGGCGATCATTTGCATCCTTCCCGCCTTACACCATCCGAACAGTACACCCACATCAGTTTGTGGGCCATGTTGTCGGCACCCTTATTGATTGGTTGTGATTTGAGCCGCATCGACGATTTTACCTATAATTTGTTGGCCAATGATGAGGTCATTGCGATTGATCAAGACCCGGAAGGCAAGCAGGCAGTGCGTAAAATTGAAAAGCCGGACTACCAAATTTGGGTCAAGGAGTTGAGTGATGGCAGCAAGGCTGTTGCCGTGTTCAACTTGTCAGAAACCGATCAAACGATCTCCATCAACTGGGCTGAATTGGGTTTGAAAGACTACAAAAAAGTGCGCGACGTCTGGCGGCAAAAGGATCTTGGTAAATTCGGAAAAACACATAAAACTTCGGTGTACAGCCACGGCGTATCCTTATTGCGGGTTTACTAAACGTACACCCGGATTTCAATGGATTTGAAGGGTAGATGGATAAAAGACTGATTTTTAATGAATTAGAAGACTGATTTTTTCAAAACCACGTTGCATTGACGATATAAATCATGATTTCAAGAAATGTTTTTGTCTTTTTGGGCTTAGTTTCGGTGTTTGGTGCTTGTCATCCCGCCTATTATAAAGTATCCGATCGGACGCCGGAAGGTAGTTTT
>CAIVGO010000123.1 GCA_903905445.1 uncultured Bacteroidota bacterium | reverse complement strand
GGTGTTTATTACTGCCGTGTGATTGTAAACGGTGCTGCTAGTGTTACTAAAGTGGTGAAGCAGTAAGTTTGACCAGGATTTAAGTGGATTTGAAGGATGGATGGATAAAAATTGATTTTCAATGGATTTGAATCCAGCCGTTTTCATAACCACTTAGCATTGGTTACAATAGAAATTGCGTTTTTTAGAGCCTATTTAAATTTCAGTGGTCGGATAGTATTCGATGATTGAGGGTTAAATAGGCTCTTTTTTATGTGATCATTTTGCCGGAAGGATGGGGGCCATGCTGAGTAGATTGGGAGAAAATACGAAGGTGAAAGTTTGCCTGTATCTAAAAAATATATTAACCAACGATGATGAGGGGTTGAAAACATCTTTCATAGAAGCCAATAAATACCAAGTCTTTGCCCCCGCGTAACGCATAAACAAATAATGACATATCCTCTCCCAAGTAAGTTTAACCCACATTTTATCTTTCATTAAATATTTTGTTGTATTTTTGTTACAAATTGTTTCGAAAATGACAAAGAAATTTAGTCCGTTTCGATTGGGCAATGAAAAGATGCTTCGCCACAAAATTTATAAAATTTTTGAAATAAGATGAGCAACCCGCAACTACTCCAGTCTGTAAAAAATGTGATCCTGCAAGCCCGGCAACAGGCTTACCGGATGGTAAATGGTGCACTATTGCAAACCTATTGGGAAATTGGAAAGCTCATCGTGGAAGATGAACAAAACGGCAATGATAAAGCTGAATATGGTAAGGCAACACTCAAAAAACTGGCAAATGAGTTAACACTTGAGTTTGGCAAAGACTTCGATGACAGCAACCTGCGCAATATGCGCAGCTTTTATAGAGCATTCCCAATTCGTGACACATTGCGTCACGAATTGAACTGGAGCCATTATAGGTAGCTTTCAAGATTGGAACATGCATCTTCCCACAGCCACCATTTTCTCACACTCGAAGCCCAGCCGCCTCGTTTGTGTCTTACTGGTTTGCGATGCGGGACAGGTATGACCGCGAGAACGGCCTGGTTTCGGTACTGCTCCGGCAATACATCATCAAAATTGGTTTGGTTGAGCAGGTATTTTTCGTAACTTTTGTGCTCGATTTGATGATTGAGAATTCGGGCGGTCCAACCATACTTTTTAGAGGCAAGCATGTAAAACTGCCGTTCCTGATTGTCTTTACACTTTGACAGGATGATTGTATGATGCGTCTAACCTATTTCTGCAATCAATGATTGCAGAAAATAAGTCAGCCCAACCCGGCAAAATTGCGTAACTTGGGAAAAATCAACTTAAATCCAAAACACATGGTCCTTTATTCCCACATCGCTCAAGTTCTTATTGCCCTTTCCATCGTAATCATTTGGGTGTTCCGCTTCTACAAGGTTGAAAAAGAATTTAAACTATACGAACTGAGCGACTTGACCCGCAATATGGTGGGTGCATCCAAAATATCCTTGTCCACCTTGTTGGTCGCGGGTATCTGGTATCCCGATTTGGTGCTTGTTCCAGCGTTGATGATGGCAGCGCTGATGATGGCAGCACAATATTTTCACTTTAAATTGAAACATCCCTTCCTTTATCATGCTCCTTCTCTGATCCTGCTGCTGATGAGCTTGTTTATCGCGGCCGTATCGCTTAAATACATATAGGAATGAACCTGCTGAGTCCCCTGATTTTTATTTCAAGCCTTTCATTTTTGGCTTATGGCATTACTTATTTTACGTCCACAAGAATGAAAAGTGAGTTTAAACGCTTCGGACTTGAAAAAATAGGGACGCTCACGGCCGTTTTGCAATTGTTGGGGGCCGTTGGACTGCTGGTTGGCCTGAAATATCCTCCAATTTTACTGCTTTCTGCGGGTGGATTGACGGTTTTGATGTTGGCGGGTATTGCAGTCAGGATACGGGTGAAAGATGCACTTTGGGTTTTTATACCCGCCTTATTTTATTTGGTAATAAATGCGTACATCTTTTCTTATGTCGCTACGTATGGACTAAATCCTGTTTAGACGCCACGCCGCTTGTAAGCCACCCCTCCAAACTTTTACTACCTTCGCACCCGATCTGATTTCTTTTCAATATGGTGCACCACAGTTTTATCTCCATCATCGGCGTAATCCAGTCGCCCCGCAACATCCGGGCTTTACCAGGCTGGCTCACCGCAGTTTTTACTGAACTATCGGCGCATTTCAGCGACTTTGAGTTTGTACTCATCAACAACCATTGCCTGCAAAGTGACATTGACGCTGCCTTGCAACCCTTGCCGGAGGAATTGCGTAAAAATATATTTTTACTAAACCTGAGCGCACCCGTCAACCGAGATAATGCGATTTTAGCAGGCCTTGACCGCGCAAATGGCGATTATACCATTATTTTTGAGTTCGATTTCAGCGATCAGCCGCAACTCATTACCCAATTGTGGGAAAAAAGCCAAAAAGGATACGATGTCGTGTACCTGCGCGCCCGCGAACGCCAATTGTCTTTTGCCAGTAAACAATTATATGCCCTTTTTTACACCATCATGCGGCGTTATTCGGGTTTACAACTCGATCCCCTGGCCCACCACTCGCGGCTCATTAGTCGGCGGGCACTCAATTCTTTGCTGCGTTTGCGCGAAAACAGCCATTATTTAAAGGCGATTTATGCCCTGGTGGGGTACAATACCAGTTTTTTAGAGGTGGAAGTGCCGTTACAACCAGAACCTGGGGCCAGTTTGGGTGCCCAGTTCCGAAATTCCCTGGTAGCCGTCACTTCTTTTACGACCTTTTTGCGCACGGTGTTGCTCTGGATTTTTCTCGGATCGGTCATTGTAGCAGGTGTGACCATTTACAATGCGGTAAAAGTGCGCCTTACGAACATTGATATCTTTGGCGATCACCATGAAACCTTGTCAGGCTGGGCGTTTTTAGTGGTACTGATTTCGATCTTTTTCGCCATTACTTGTCTGAATTTGTATATAATGTCTATTTACCTTTCCAATATATATACGGAATTGAAAAACAGGCCACCTTATATCATTGAATCTGTAAAGCGGTATTGATCCGCTTTGTTTACCACGGATTACACAGATTAACACAGATTCTACATATTACCACGGATTACACAGATTAACACAGATTCTACATATTACCACGGATTACACAGATTAACACAGATTCTACATATTACCACGGATT
>CAIVGO010000122.1 GCA_903905445.1 uncultured Bacteroidota bacterium | reverse complement strand
AATGACCGAAAACGGACCTTTCGACGGTTAATTTATCAAAAAGCCACGTTTGGATTGATATTAAAAACCAAAGCGCCTAAAATCATCTCATTCAAGGATTACCTTTGCGCGATGCAACGAATTCTACTTTTAATTTGCTATACCCTGGGCGGCTTTTGCTTTGCCTTTGTTCGGGTGCATGCACAAGGTGTTAGTTTGCAGGAGAGCCTCAAACTGGCCCTCGAAAACAGCACGCAATTAAAAAAAGCGCAGCTCGATCGCGATGTACTGGAACAACGTCTGCGGGAAGGTCGAAGCGCTGCTTACCCGACCATCAATGCCTCGCTCAGCTTTGACTATTACCCTTTATTGCCCACGCAGTTGCTACCGGGCGAATTATTTGGTCAGGCCGATGGCACCTATATTCCGGCGCAATTTGGGCAGCCCTGGCAACTCACCAGTGCCATCACCATAGAGCAGCCTTTATACAATGAATCCTTGCGGCGCAGCATTCCGTCGGTCAATGTAACGCGGGCCATTTATGACTTGCTGCTCGAACGCAGTGAAACAGAGGTGTTGTTCAATACGGCACAGTTGTTTTATCAAACCTTGCAAACAGAACAATTGTTGCGCGCGTTGAATGCCAATCTTGAGAAAATAGCGGCCTTACAGCGTATGGCCGAGTTGCAACTCAAAAATGGTTATGCGATTCCGGTTGATGTAAAACGCATCAAAGTGGCTCATACGAACCTGAGCACCCAGCGCCAAAACCTGCTGGCAGGCATCAAGGCCTTGCAACAAACCATGAAATTTATTTGCGGCAAAGATTTTGATGCCGATTTTTCGCCGGAAGAGGCGTTGACCGATCCGACCGCTGATTCGTCGCGTTGGCAGGCCATTCAATTGGAACCAGAAGCAGCCACCGAACACCGCTTGTTGTTGCGCAACCTCGAACTCAATCGTTTGCAAGTGCGCAGTTTGAATGGTGAAGCTTATCCCAGTTTGCGTGCCTACGCCAGCGGATATTATCAGGGCCTGCGCAAAGATGCAAATGTATTTGATGCCAGTACACGCTGGTTTGGCATGGCAGCTATCGGCTTTAAATTGGATGTTCCCGTATTTGATGGCTTCCGGCGGCAGCGCAAAGCGGCTATTTTGCGTATAGAAGGGCAGAAACTGGAGGCCGACCGCAACCAATTGTTGCGTGCAAAAGAACTGGAATTCCGCCAGGCACGTATTCAACTCCAAAACGCCTTGGAATCCGTCCGTGCACAGCAGGAAAATGTAGGCCTGGCGCGCGAAATTGTGGAAAAACTTACCCTCCAATATAAAGAAGGTGTTGCATCACTTACCGACTTGCTCAATGCACAAACAGCCTTGTCGGAAGCAGAAACCAATTACTGGCAGCAAGTATTCAGCTATAAATTAGCCGTACTCAAACTACTAAAAGCCGCCGGTAAAATTGACATTTTAAAATAACGGCATTACACTTTGAACAAACGAATTTTTCTCTGGCTATTTCTGATTGGGTTTGCGGCGGTGATCGCAACAAAGTTATATTTTAACAAAAAAGCACTTCAGGCCGAAACGGAACTGTCGAAAACGGTGCGAAAGTACGTGCCCGTTGAAGTCACATCCCCCCAAATGGAAGCACTCGGCACAACCCTGGAGGCCGATGGTATTTTTTTGCCGATTAAAGAAATGTTTGTCATTTCAGAAACTCAGGGCCGCGTGTTAGAAGTGTATAAAAACAAAGGAGAATGGGTGCAGGAAGGCGATTTGATTGCCAAAGTAGACGATGAACTATTGCGCATTGAACTGGAAGCAACCCAAGCCAACCTGGCCAAAATGCGCAAAGACCAGGAACGCCTCGGTAACCTGATTGAAGGCGAAGCGGTGGCCAAAAATAAAATGGAAGACATCGTGCTGGGCCTGATGGCCGCTGAAGCCAAGGAAAAAGCACTGAAAAAACAAATTGCCAATACCAGCATTAAAGCACCGATGACCGGTACACTGGGTCTGCGCTTTATTGAGCGGGGCAGCGTGATTGGACCGGGCATACAAGTTGCGCAGGTAACCAACCTCGAAAAACTATATTTGATGGTAAAAGTGACCGAACGCGACGTGTTAGGCATTAAAAAAGGCCAAATTGTAGAAGTAAAGCCCGATGTGTACCCCAACGCACGCATCAGCGGTAAAGTGACCAACATTGGCTTGCGCGCAGATAACACCTTT
>CAIVGO010000121.1 GCA_903905445.1 uncultured Bacteroidota bacterium | reverse complement strand
TCCGCAATGCGAAGGATACGGCCGCATTTTGGGCATCGACCGCGATAAAGTAATTCCGGATAAATCAAAATCGGTGTATGATGGCGCCGTTGCGGTGTGGAAAGGCGAAAAATGGGGCGAATGGCTGGAACCGCTGGTGGAAAATGCCCATAAATTCAATTTCCCGGTACATACGCCGTACGAGTCGCTGAGCAAAGCCGAACAGCAACTTTTATGGAAAGGCAACGAATATTTCTACGGAATTGATGCCTTTTTTAAAGAATTAGAAAGCAAAACCTATAAAATTCAGAATCGCGTTACGCTGGCACGGTACCGGGGGCGCACGGTTTGTCCCACTTGCGATGGTGGTCGTTTGCGCCCGGAAGCCCTTTGTGTGAAAATCGGGGGCAAAAACATGTCCGAACTCACCGGTATTCCCATTGATGAAGTGCAGGCATATTTCCAGCAATTGGAACTGACCCCGCACGAACAACAGGTAGGGAAACGCCTTTTACTCGAAATCAACAATCGCTTGCGGTTTATGACCGATTTGGGCCTGGGTTATCTTAGCCTTGATCGTATTTCCAACACACTTTCCGGTGGCGAAACCCAACGTATTCACCTGACCCGGACGCTTGGCTCCAACTTAACGGCTTCGATGTACCTGCTCGACGAACCTTCCGTGGGCCTGCACCCGCGCGATACCGGTCGTTTGGTGGATGTATTAAAAACCTTGCGCGACCTGGGCAATACGGTAGTCGTTGTAGAACACGAAGAATCGGTGATCGAAAATGCTGATTATCTGGTAGATATGGGCCCGGAAGCCGGCATTAATGGCGGATATGTGGTGTTTGCGGGCGATTATAAAGACATTGCTAAAGCCGCACCGGAAAGTTTGACCGCGCAGTATATGACCGGGAAAATGAAGATTGAAACGCCCGTTCAGCGCCGAAATACCCCGGTGTTTTTGACAGTAAAAGGCGCGCGGCAGCATAATTTGAAAAACATTGATGTGCGTATTCCGCTGCATTGCCTGAGCGTTGTGAGCGGGGTGTCGGGTTCTGGTAAAACTACTTTGGTGCGCGATATTATTTATCCGGCCCTGATGCAGCATTTGCCGGATAATACCAATAAAGTGACGGGTTTGTTTGATGGCATTGAAGGACCGGTGCAACAAATTACCCAGGTAGAATTTATCAATCAAAGCCCGATAGGCAAAAGCAGCCGCTCCAATCCGGTAACTTATGTGAAGGCCTACGATTATATCCGCGACCTGTTTGCTTCCCAACAATTGTCGAAAATACGCGGATTTCAGCCCAAACACTTCAGTTTTAACGTAGAAGGCGGGCGTTGTGAAACCTGCAAAGGGGAAGGCGAACAAATCATCGAAATGCAGTTTTTGGCCGATGTACACCTGGAATGTGAAGAATGCAAGGGCCGCCGTTTTAAAAGTGAAGTGCTGGAAGTGGAATACAAGGGCAGAAACATTTTTGATGTGCTGCAACTCAGCATTGAAGAAGCGCTTACTTTTTTTGCCGGCAACAAAGAAATCATCCAGCGGATTCAACCC
Organism: uncultured Bacteroidota bacterium; assembly: GCA_903905445.1. Classification (GTDB taxonomy): domain Bacteria; phylum Bacteroidota; class Bacteroidia; order Chitinophagales; family Saprospiraceae; genus M3007. The sequence continues at coordinate 261 of CAIVGO010000121.1, read as the reverse complement.
TTATTTGAAGTCGGATTGGGTTATGTGCAATTGGGCCAATCGAGCAGCACGTTATCGGGTGGTGAGGCGCAGCGGGTAAAGTTGGCCTCTTTCCTGATTCGGGAAAATTCACATGGCCATATCTTCTTCATTTTTGATGAGCCGACCACGGGTTTGCATTTCCATGATATTGCCAAATTGCTCAAAGCCATCAACGCCTTGGTCGAAAAAGGCCATTCGGTGCTCATTGTAGAACACAACCTGGAAGTAATCAAATCGGCC
>CAIVGO010000120.1 GCA_903905445.1 uncultured Bacteroidota bacterium | reverse complement strand
TGTGTCGAGCATGATGTACAAAGAGGACACCATCATTGTTTTCGATCCACAGACGGGAGAGGAACGGGTGCAAATTGTGAAAAACGAAATCAATTGGGAAAACGTTAAGCGTTTCCGGGTGAAGGAATCCTGGTATTTCGATGCGAATACGAGTTCACTGAAAGTGCGCATCCTCGGGATTGCACCTTTGATTGATGTGGTGGATGAAGAAGGCAATTTCCGCTTCGAAAAGCCCCTGTTTTGGGTGTATTACCCACAAGCCCGTGAAATTTTAGCGCGCCATAAGGTCGTAACGCCGGGCGGAAATTTTGCCAGTACCTTGAGTTGGGAAGACTGGATGGAAATGCGGCATTTTTCGTCCTTTATCACCAAAGAAAATACGGTGGGCGACCTAAGATTGGAAGATTCCTACACCGGCGTCGACCTCTTGATGAAGTCGAAAGAAGTCGGGGAATCCATCTTCAACCTGGAGCACGATTTGTTTACGTATTAATCGCGGATCATTAAATAGATCGGCCAGGCGCAAAAGATGAAAATACTGCCTGCCAAAATGGGGAAACTGCCATGCATGCTATTGAGGTAGCCGGCCGCTAACGCAGGGATAAATTGTCCGACAGAAACCATACTCTGGTTGATGCCCATGATTTCGCCTTGCTCCTGTGGGCTCGCATGTGTAGACACAATGGTGGTCAAGTTGGGGGCGGTTAGGCCCTGAAACGTTGCAATAAAGGGATTTACAAGGTAAAAAAGCCACAGTTGATTGGGCGCCAGGGTAGCCAGTACTGCAAGCGCAAGCAGCGGAATGCTCCAGCGCAGGATTTGGTTGGGCTTGGTATATTTAGCCAGTTTTCGGGCGGTAAAACCCTGGGTAAAGGCCAACCAGATGCCTACCCATCCAAAAATAAGTCCAATTTGTTTTTCTGAAACCGCAAATTTTTGGATCAGGTAAACGGAAAAAAACTGGGTAAAAAACGAAAATCCCAGCGAAAGCAGCAGGGAAACCGCAAAAATCTGGCGCAAGTTGACTGATTTGAACGCTTTCCCGAGGTTGGAAAAACCCACGAACAAGGAAACTGGGGTTTCGCGGCGAGTAAGGTTGGTTTCAGGGAAATTACGCTGTACCAACAGCATGTTGACCAGCGTAAGGATGGCCGTAAACCAAAACGGGGTAGCGTGATCGAACCAGGGCAAAACACTGCTGTCGGCCAAAACACCGCCGAGCGCTGGTCCGAGGATAAAGCCAAGTCCAAACGCCATACCGACCAGGCCAAAATATTTAGTCCGGTTTTCCGGGGTCGCAATATCAGACAGTGCGCTCATCACAATGCTGATATTGCCCCCGGTAAAACCTGGCAGCGCCCGGCTGAAGAACAGCAGGGGTAAGTTTTTAAGTAAAATAGCCCATCCAAATAGCAAATAGCCAATCAACGTGCCTATGAGCGACATTTGCAACATCGGTTTTCGACCAAAACGATCGCTCAACGCGCCCAGCATCGGTGCGCCAAAAAATTGAAAGGCCGGATAAATGGCCGTCAAATACCCATATAATATGGAGCGATCATAATGACTCGCGCCACTCGGAAGGATGCTGGTATCGGGCGCCATAAACAAAGCGGGCAACACCGGGATGATGATCCCCACCCCGAGCATATCCAAAAAAACGGTTAAAAATATAGCACCAACGGGCGAACGGTCTTTCATGTGTCAGGAAACTTTATTTTTGATCTTTAAATCGCCACAAATATCGGCAGGCATACGTTCTGTACGGGCGCCAGGGTTCAGCAATTTCAATCATTCGCTTTTTTAATTCCTTTCCGGTTTCCTCCAATGCGTATAAACGCTTGATTCCCTGTTGAATACCCAAATCGTCGACGGGTAAAATATCGGTGCGGCCCAGACTAAACATCAAGAGCATTTCAACCGTCCATTTGCCTACCCCTTTAATTTGGGTGAGGAATGCAATAATGTCTTCGTCGGTCATGCCAGACCAGTCCATCGTTTCCAAATCGTTATCCAAAGCAAATTGCGCTACGTTCTGCAGGTATCCTGCTTTCTGGCCGGAAAGCCCCACGGCGCGCAGTTGTTCGGCGGAC
>CAIVGO010000119.1 GCA_903905445.1 uncultured Bacteroidota bacterium | reverse complement strand
CAATGTTGCCGCCAATGGTCGACCACGCATACTGTACATTGACCATCAAGCCTTGATTAACCAGCAATTGTGCAGTCGTTTGCAGGCAGGTAAGCAACACGGTATCTGCCCCTGCCAGTGCGGGTGGTGCGAGGGTATCTCTAAGCACGGTTACCGAATCAAGCGCCGTACATCCATTTAAAACATTGGTAATGATCAATTTATAATCACCAGCAGTGCCAATATCAGGATTAGGTTGATCGGCAGGACTGAGCAGTAGTCCCCCATTGGTGACGGACCAGGCATATTCAAATTCTGGCCCGACCGAAGAGCCCGTACTCGACAATTGAAAACTAAGTGTGGCACAATCAAGCGTATCAGGTTGTGCAATCACAGCGGTGGGTGCGCCGTTTGCAATCACCACGGTGACCGTATCTGTTGCGCTACATCCATTGTTGGTTTGTGCACTCAATAAGATATACTGGCCTGCTGCATTGACCAAGGGCATCAGGGTATTGTTCCCAGAAACGATATTTCCGCCAATGGTCGTCCAGGTGTACGTATAAACACCGATGCTATCCGTATTACTTGCCACCAAGGTAAGGTTGGGTTGCACACAGGTAATGGTATCCGGTAGCGCAATTTGGACATCCGGTTTCAAGGTATCAATTGCTACAATAGCAAAATCAACGGCGGTACAGCCGCTTGCAGGATTGGTTATCAGGAGTTGGTAGGTGCCCGGCGCATCCACCTGGGCCGTTGGACCATCCACCGCCGTGGTGAAATTCCCAGTTGAACCGGCAGCAATCGACCAGGCATATAACAATCCGGGCACATTGGTCGAACCGGTTGAATTCAATCCCACGGTAAAAGTCTGACAATCAAGGGTATCTAAAGCATTAGCAACAGCCACAATTACATTTGCATCGGCGGTAACCTGCACGGTAGCGGTATCCGTACAACCATTGATGGTGTTGGTGACCAACAATTGATACAATCCAGGCGCATTAACGACGGGGTTTAAGGTTTGTCCACCCGACACCACATTTCCACCGTTGTTCGACGACCATTGGTAAGTAATATTCGGTCCGGTACTTGATCCCGCTCCATTCAATACCACGGAAGTTTGCTGACACGTTAGGTTATTGGCTGGCCCCACGACCGCCACAGGTGTTTGAACATCAATATTTACGGTAACAGATAAGGTTTGTGTGCAAAAGTTGCTGGTATCGGTCACCAGCAATTGATAAACTGCGGGCGTAAGCACCAACAATTGGGTACAATCATTACTACCTGCGATGCTGCCGCCTGGACCGGCAGTCCACAAAAGCACTGCGTCATTTGGTGTGATGGTCACAATAATGGGCAGGGTATCGACCAGGCAATTTAATACGCCTGGTGGTACCAACGATATCGTAGGGCGCATGGTGTCGGCCACCACCAGTACAGAATCAAGGGTAAAACAGGTATTGCTGGTATTTAACACCCTTAATATAAATAAACCTCCTGAGCCCGCAACCGCATTGATGCTATTTTGACCTGAAACGATGATGCCATTAGGACTGCTCCAACTATACTGGATAGTACCGCCCGTACTCGACCCGCTTCCACTGAGGTTACTTTGCAGGGCTTGGCAATTGATCGGACCACTGGCATTGGCGATTGCAATTGGTGGGTTATTTGCCACAATCACCGTCGTTTGGGCAGTGGCTGTACAACCATTAAAAATATTAGTAACTATAAGCGTGTAGGTTCCCGGCTGATCTACCTGCGCAGTAACCGTGTTCGCGCCCGCCACAATATTGCCATCGGTGGTTGACCAGGCATAACTTACTGCACCTTGGTTAGATTGACCGGTAATATTAACCGTTGTTCCGCCACAGCCCAATGGTTGAGGTGTAAAAATGGATGCAGAGAGGGCGTTTGGATTTAAAATTACGGTAACATTGGTGCTTTTCGTGCATTGTCCGGTGCCATAATCATAACTCACCGTCAAGGTATAGGTACCCGGCTGGTCAAT
>CAIVGO010000118.1 GCA_903905445.1 uncultured Bacteroidota bacterium | reverse complement strand
GACGCTTCCGACGTGGGGGACCCTTCCGACGTCTACCGGGGCAACGCAGGTTACAAACTTTCCGGATAAACGCCCGTAGTACCCATCGCAGCCAAAGCGCCCTGCACTGTTTCTTTATCTTCCGGATACGTCACGCCGTACCACTGGCTGTCGCTGGTCATCACCGAACAAGCCACTTTGCCGTTTTCGATCAGCGTGTTCACTACTTTGGGAATGTAAAATTCTGCTTTGGGTTTATCCATGTTTTCCAGTACAAACGCACGAAATTGTTCCTCCAATTCCTGAAAGACGGTCGGATGAAAACCCCAAAAATTCATCGAAACCGGGGTGTTATCATCCAATGGGTTGCGCGCGCTTGTTTCATCGATGTAAAAAATACCATCTTCAAAACGTTCAATTTTAGTGCGCTCCGTCACATCGGTCAGCAAACCTGCGGCATTTACTTCACATACTCCGCGCGAAACAGCGCCATTTTCGGAAAGCGTATTGCCCAATTGATAAGCCACCATGCCATAGCGATCGGGCGCACAATCGGTACGCAAGAAATCGCCCATCAATTGGAAGGCAGCGTGACCGTAAAAATCATCGGCATTGATGGCTACAAAAGGTTCGGTTACCACGTCTTTTGCCGATAAAATAGCATGGCCGGTACCCCAGGGTTTTTCCCGATGCGGTTTTGTTTCCAGCCATTCGAGGGCGGTATCCGCTTCTTGAAAAGCATAAGCTACTTCAATTTTACCTTCCACTTTGCTGCCCACTTTTTCGCGGAAAGCCTCCTCGATGTCCTTTCGTATTACAAAAACGACTTTGCCAAAACCAGCACGGATGGCATCATATACGGAATATTCCAAAATGGCTGCACCGCCCGGACCCATACCGTCTACCTGTTTGAGGCCGCCGTACCGGGAGCCAATGCCTGCTGCTAAAATTAAAAGAGTGGGTTGCATGTGTGATGATTGTTAGAGAACTGGATTTTTATGTAGAATTTGGATGAAAAAGCGGCTTCATTGGCAGGAGTTTATACATTTGCCAGCGCGCTCGGTGCAAAAATCGGAAAGCCTGCGTGAAACCCAAGCAATTTTGTAAAATATCCAATGCTAAGAAAAGATGAACACATCTACCACGACCAACCCTAAGTACCTTTATCAGATCATTATTATTGGTTTGTTGTTTTTTATTTTCGGGTTTGTCACCTGGTTGAATGGTTCACTCATCCCCTTTTTGAAACTGGCCTGCCAACTCAATACCATGCAGGCGTTGTTTGTTACGTTTGCCTTTTACATCAGTTATTTCTTTTTGGCGTTGCCCAGTTCGGAAATTTTAAAAAGGGTTGGCTTTAAAAATGGCATGGCGCTCGGATTGGTGGTGATGGCGCTGGGATGCCTGGTTTTCATTCCGGCGGCTCAAATGCGTAGTTTTCCGCTCTTTTTAATGGGTCTATTCGTGCAGGGCATGGGTTTGGCTTTGTTGCAAACCGCCTCCAATCCGTATATCAGTATCCTCGGCCCGATCGAAAGCGCCGCACAACGGATCAGTATCATGGGTATTTGCAATAAGGTGGCGGGTATCTTGAGTCCGATCATTTTGAGCAGCATTGTGTTAAAAGGCGCTACTGCCCTTGAACAACAAGTGCTCACGATGGAGGATCCGTTGGAAAAAGCGCGTTTATTGGATGCACTGGCCTTGCGCGTCATTGCGCCTTATGTGGTTATGAGCATTGTACTGGCCTTGCTCGCGGTGATGATTCGCAAATCTGCCCTGCCGGAAATTAATCTGGAAGCGGGTATTGATGCCGATGGCGATGAAGCAAGTAGTGCCAAAACAAGTATTTGGCAATTCCCGAATTTGTTATTGGGCGCCCTGGGTATTTTCTTTTATGTAGGTGCTGAGGTGATGGCAGGAGATGGCATTGGGATTTATGGAAAATCGCTCGGGTTTGCCCTCGATCAAACCAAATACTTTACCGCATTTACCTTGGTGGGTATGTTGTCGGGCTATATTATGAGCATCATTCTGATTCCCAAGTATATTTCACAACAGGCTTACTTGAAATTTTCAGCAATCCTGGCCATTGTTATCACCATATCCGTGTATTTCTTTTCTGGCACAGCGGCCGTTGGTTGTATCGCCGCGCTGGGATTTGCCAATGCGGTAATGTGGCCCGCCATTTTTCCATTGGCTATACGGGGACTGGGCCGTTTTACCCAGACCGGCTCGGCCTTTCTGATTATGGGTATTGCAGGTGGAGCCATTATGCCCCAAATTTATGGACTATTGGAAGGATCCATGGGGTATCAGGCTGCGTTTCAAATTGTCATGCTGCCCTGTTACGCCTATATCTTGTATTACGCGGAACGGTTTAAATAATAGGCTAGGCCCGTTTGGCTTTTTCCCACAGCACCGATTGTCGACCGCGCATAAACCGCAAAAAACCGGCATACATGGAGTAGTTCATCATGCAGAAATAGTAAGGCACGAAGAATATTTTTACCTTCATTTTACGCTGTTCGAAGAGGTAGCCTGCTAAAGCCGCAAGGTAAAACAACACTTGCGCCACCAAAATTATTTGGTAAAACAGGCTGTTTTGCGCTAATAAAATGTTCAATACCAATAAAATAGGTAAAAACAAAGGCGCCAGCGTCCAACGCAATACCCGGTGCGACACATATTGAAAGCTCAATACGCCGTACTTGAAAATATTGAGCAAGGGCGCCAAACGCACCACGGCCTGAATACCGCCCGCGGCGATGCGAATTTTGCGCTTGCGCTCTTCTGCTACCGAGGCTGAGGAAGATTCAACGGCATACGCATCGGGTGCATACGCCACGCGGTAGCCTTTTTGGGCGATGCGCATGGTGAGGTAAAAATCTTCCACAATGGTATCGGTGGGTACATGTTCATACACGCTCGTGCGGAAGGAAAACAACTCGCCTGCCGCGCCTACTACCGACCATAATTCGGCATCCCATTTTTTCAGGGCACTTTCGTATTTCCAGTAAATACCTTCTCCGGCACTGTTGGCAGCATCTTTATTGCCCATGGAAATGCGTTTTTCACCCGCTACGGCCCCTACTGCGGGGTCGCTGTAATGCGCCACGATACTTTTTACGGCCTCCGTATTCACGAGGGTATTCGCATCCGTGCTGATGACGATGGGCGTTTGCACGAAAGTCATGGCACGTTGAAAGGCCGCAATTTTACCCCGACGTTCGGGTTGATGCAGCAATTGCCATTGAATACCCGGTGGATAGGGGAAGTTTTGAACGAGTTCCGCTGTTTTGTCATTCGAACCGTCGGTCACAAAAAAGAATTGGATACGGTCGCTCGGATAATCAAGCGCGATGGAGTTGGCAATTTTCTCCTCAATCCAGTCTTCTTCATTATAAGCACACACCACAAACGTTACTGCTTCCCAGTTAGGCGCAGGTGCGGCGGGCGTTTTTTGCAAGCGGCGCTTCCACCAAACCAATGCATACAATACAATGCCGTACCCAACGTAAGCATAAAAAACAATTGATAAGCCAATCCAGAATAGAAGCGCGTTCATGAGCAAGAATAATCATAAATTGATATGCAAAGATATACCAGTATTTGAACACATGGAAAACTATGCCGTAATG
>CAIVGO010000117.1 GCA_903905445.1 uncultured Bacteroidota bacterium | reverse complement strand
TGCTGGATTCCGTGGCAAAGCAGGCAAAGAACCTGCTCCCAAAGCGGCAAAACCCGCTGCCAAAATGGATGCACCGGCAGCCACAACACCGGACGCAACACCTCCTCGGGAGCATCTCCGTTCAGAACGTATAACCGAGCCGATTTCAAAAGATGAATTGGGACGTACCGGTTATAAAGAAAAAGAGGAAACCGTGAAATTTAAAAAGAGCGCTGAAAAGCGCGCTCCCGAAAAACGACGCGACACCGCGCCAACCACCCTTTCAATAGAAAAAAGCGGCGAAAGCACCGATGGATTATCTGAAACCGAAAAGCCAACGGTGCTGCCACCTGATGGTCCAAGCGTAACACCCACCCCACGCGCCGGATTACTCACTGCTGGCGAATGGAACGACCTCCACAACTGGAACAAACACTGGCTCGACTTGTTGGCCGATGGCGAGATCTCCGAATACCAGAAAATGTACGGATTTTACCCCAAAAACCGATACACTGTCCTGTTGAACAACGAGCAGGATTTCCCCATCGCCGATGTTCCGGTGCAATTATTGGGCGCTGACGGCACCTTGTATTGGACGACTAAAACAGACAACACAGGCAAAGCTGAGCTTTGGGCACAACTTTTTAACCCGCACGAAGTAAAAGGAAAATTAAAAATTGAAATGCGGGTAAACGGCCTGGTTTATACCCTGGATGCTCCCAAGGAAGCCAAGGATGGTATCAACCGCCAAACCTTTAACACCGAATGCAAAGCGCCTAAAAATGTAGATATTGTTTGGGCCGTAGACGCAACCGGCTCTATGGGCGACGAAATTGAATACCTGAAAACCGAATTATTGGATGTGATTGATCGGTCGAAAGCCCAAAATCCGGCACTGCATTTTCGGGTAGGTACGGTGTTTTACCGCGATAAAACCGATGACTACCTGACCAAAAGCAGTGGTCTGAGCCCCGATGTTGAAAAAACGGTAGATTTTATCCGCAAACAAGCTGCTGGCGGCGGCGGCGATTACCCGGAAGCCGTTCACAGTGCCCTCGAAGAAGCCATTTTGAATCAGCCCTGGAGCGAAAACGCGATTGCGCGCATTTGTTTTCTGGTGCTGGATGCCAGTCCGCACAAAGAACCTGCGGTAATTGAAAGTTTGCAAAAAAGCATTCAGGAGGCTGCCAAACGGGGTATTCGGATTGTGCCCATCACCGCGAGCGGCATCCAGAAAGACACGGAGTTTTTGATGAAGTTTTTCGGATTGGCCACCAATGGCACCTATGTTTTCCTAACCGACCACAGCGGCATCGGCGGCAGTCATATTGAGCCTACCACCGATGAATATAAAGTGGAATTACTGAACGATTTGCTGGTACGGGTGATTACAGAATATACGACGTTAAAAACCTGCGAAGGCCAATCGACCATTCGTTTTGAAGACCCACAAGCGCCTGATCCGACGGCGGTATTGGAAGCGCGGTATTTTCCCAACCCGGCGGTGCAACAATTTACCCTCGAATTGCCCACAGAAGTACAATCGGTTACTCTGTACGATTCGGAAGGAAAATCGGTGCGAAAACTGGAAAATTTGGCCGCTGGCACCCATGCAATTCCGGTGCAGGATTTAGCGGCAGGCTTTTATACCATTCGAATCTTGAAAAACGGGCAATTTCAGAGTGGAAAATTGCTGGTGGTGCGGTCTTAATTGGGCGTTGTTTTATTAGGTTGGTTCAATCTGTAATGGATGGAACCAACCTAATGAGACAGCCTTGGTTGGCCTATATCCGCCCATCAATAAAATACATATCCATCGGGTCTTTGTTATACACTTCTTTTACCCCCCGATAGGATACTTTATAATGGTCTTTTACCGCTTCGGCTGTTTGGGTAGAAATATTGATTTTGCCAGAAACACCGTGTTGTTCCAGGCGGGCGGCCAGGTTGACGGCATCGCCCCAAATATCGTACGCAAATTTATTTTTACCAATTACACCTGCTACGACGGGGCCCGTGTGCACGCCGATGCGCATTTCCTGAAAAATTGCGTTTGCATTCTCTTTGTTACGCGTTTGCAGCCAAAGTAACATTTCGGCGGCGGCGGCCACGGCATCGGTCGGATGCGTCTCATTCGGAATTGGAATCCCCCCGGCACACATGTAGGCATCGCCAATGGTTTTGATCTTTTCGAGCCCGTGTTTTTCACAAATTTCATCAAAAGCCAGGAAGCATTCATCCAGTTCATCGACCAGGGCTTCCGGGGCGAGGTTGGCCGATAAACGCGTAAAATTGACAAAATCGGTAAAAACAACCGTCACGGAATCATAATACCGGGGCGTTGCGTAGCCTTTTGTTTTAAGCTCCTGGGCAATTTGTTCCGGCAGCACGTTGCGCAACAAACGATCACTTTTGTGGCGTTCTTCGGCAATCTCCAGGTTTTGTGCCTGGATTTTGCGGTTTTGTTTATTAAGTCGGTTGTTGGTTCGGCGTGCAAAAGCCCAACCCAACGCAAGCAGGCCCAAAATAACGATCAACAGGGAGCCGAGGCCATAAACAAACCGTCGAAACGTATCCTGTTGGCGCAGTTGCAAGTCAGTAATATCCTTGTCTTTGCGCAAAATCGCCACTTCCTGAGCGCGGCTGGTGCTATCGACCATACGGCGGGTGCGCTCGATCTCATCCTGGCGTTTGAGTTCTGATATTTCCCTTTTTTGTTTTTCCGTATCCAATTCACGGGCTGCCAACAACAAGGCTTGCCGCGATCGCATGGCTTCCGAAATCAGTTCGCGTTGTTTGGACTGATCCGCTGCTTCTTGGGCCCGGTACAACATAATTTTATCCTCTTTTTGCCGGCTTTCGAGTTCCAGGTTTTTATTCAGGAGTTCCAAGCGTTCGCGTTCGAAGCGCACTTGCCCCAACTCGAGGTCTTTGTAATTTTGACGCGCAATGAGGTATTTAATTTGTCCTTCGGCTTCCGAAAGCAACGAGCGTTGTTGGTTGAGTCGCTGTTGTCTTGCTTGTTCTTCCAGGCGCACCGAATCGACGAGGTTCAGGTAACTTTTGTAAAACGCGAACGCTTTTTCAAAATCATACAGTTCATGGTACAAATCGGCGGCCGTTTTATAGGCTTCTGCCAGCACCGTTGCCTGCTTGGTTTCTTTGGCCAGTTCAATCGCGATGTTGTTGTGCGAAATGGCGTTGTACAAATCATTGCTTTTGAAATAAACGCCCGCCAATAGGTGTTCGAGGTTGGCCAGGGCGACATTGTCTTTGCGGTTGACGAGTATCGCACGCGCTTTTAACAAATATTCGATGCCGCGTTTGGTATTGCCGATGTTGTGCAGCGCAATGCCCATGTTGGCGTACAACACATCCGGATAATCGCAAGGGATATAAACGCACTGCAATTCGGCTTTTTCAAAGTATTCAATGGCCTTTTTGTAATCGTGCAAGGTAGCATACTGACGCCCGAGGTTGTTGTACAGGATGGATTTTTCCTGCATACTCCCAAACCGCTCGATCAAATCTTCGATGGGCAAATAATAATAAAGGCTCTTGCCCGCATTGCCCTGTTGGTCGTACGCATTGGCCAGTTTTTGATAAATCCGCACCAGTCGAACAACATTGCCCGATTCTTTGTACCGGACAATCAGGCGTTTGTAATAAATTTCGGCAGTGTCGGACGACTGTTGATACAAGTAGGCATCGGCCAGTTTTTCCATGGTTTCATAATCCGAACCTTGCAGTTTCAGGATATCCTGGTAGTAGCGGCGGGCATTGGCGTATAGTTTTTCGCGGGTAAACAAATCGCCAATCGCCTGATAAATTTCCAGCAGGGTGGTTTTGTTGCCGTTGCTTTGTGCTTTGGCTTCTGCCTCCAGGTAATGTTGTAGGGCATCTTCTGTTTTACCCTGCCGCACATCAATTTCGCCCAGGCAGATGCTGGATTTGATGACGCCCCCATCGTAATGCAGGCTTTGCGCCATCTTTAAGCATTGCTCCGCCAAGGTCCTTTTTTCTGTATCCAGCTGGGCCATCTTGGCTTTTTCCAATAGCATATCCACTTCGATGGTAGACCGTTCGATTTCCTCTGGACTTTGGCCAAACCCGCGTTCGACAACCAGAAGCATACATGCAATGAAAAGCGCTCTAATCAAATTGAATTTTGACAAAGTTCTAAAAAAATATGGAAGGAGCAGGATTGATTTATTCTACTTTAATTTCGTCGGTAAACAACCAACAAGGATTACCCACGCCTTTATGGTTGGCCGGACATTGGCCCAAATTTTCACCCACAATGCGCACATAACGCGCCGATTGTCCAGCAAGCAACACCTCAAAATCTTTTAAAATGACCCCTTTTTCGCTTGGCAGCACTCCATTTTGCACCACCCCTGCTGGCCGAAACACCTGTCCATCGTCCGAAATTTCAACCAATACCTTCTTGGGCAGGAAAATCCAGGAGTTTTCATCTTGCAAAAAACCGATCGAAATACGATTGAGCGTTTTTTTCTTGCTCAAATCTAGCACCACATCCAGGTTAACCCCCTGATACCCTTGCCATCCGCCCGAACGAAAATCGGCCCCACCGCGCAACATATCCACCAATCCAGCGTCGCCCCGCGCCGTATACTGGTTATCAAATCGGGTATTGTACTTCAAAATACGCACATCCGTTTGCATTTTAGAAAACTCCGCTTGCATGGTTGCGCTGCGCTTGCCTGAATGCTGGGCAAAAAACAACATTTTTATCGAATTATCTATGGTAATTGGTTTTTCATACACCTTTGATTTTTCATTCGGTTCGGTGCCGTCCAGGGTGTAAAAAATACGGGCGGTTGATTCCAGGCAAGCAAGTTCGATATTTTGTTTGTCTCTAAACACCCGATCACCCGTTTTTACAAAAGGCGCTGGCACAATTTGATCGGCAGTAATCGATGCAACCGGACAAGCAGCCTCCTCTGAGCCCCATTTTGATGGTTTTGAATCCATATCCAGCACAATTTCAGCACCTTTCAACAAATCCTGGTGGGTAAACCAGGTTTGGGTCCATGATTGGCCATTCCAGCGGGCATTTTTAATATAAAATCGATCTTTGGAAACGCCGGGTGCACGGATGACCAGTTGCTTGCCATTGTCGAGCGAAAGGGTCATTTTTTCAAACAGGGGCGTCCCCAGCACATATTGTCCACTGGCGGGCACCACGGGATAAAAGCCCATGGCCGAAAACACGAGCCAGGCCGACATTTGTCCGCAATCTTCATTGCCACTGAGTCCGTCGGGCTGGTCGGTGTATAATTGGTCCATGATCTGGCGCACCCGTTGTTGGGTTTTCCAGGGCTGGGCGGTATAATTGTACAGGTAGGCCATGTGGTGGCTGGGCTCATTTCCTTGTGCGTATTGGCCAATTAATCCGGTGATATCGGCCTGCTCGCGCCCGCGTGTGCGGGGTTCTACGGTAAACAGGCTGTCCAATTGCGCGGCAAAAGCCTTTTTCCCGCCCAGCATACGCATCATACCCGTAATATCCTGGGGCGCGGCGAACCGGTATTGCCAGGCATTGGCTTCCGTGTAATTGAAGTTTACCTCAAACGGATCGAAGGGTTGGTGCCAGGAAGCATTGTTTTTGCCCCGGAAAAAACCGGAAGCGGGGTCGAATACATTTTTATACGATTGTGCACGCTGGATAAAGGTGTTGTAAATATCCTTTTTGCCCATCATTTGCGCCATTTGGGCAATGCACCAGTCGTCGAAGGCGTATTCCAGGGTTTTGGAAACCGATTCCGGCTCCATATCGGAAGGGATAAAACCGAGTTGGCGATAAAGGGGCAGACCAAAACGTGCGGAATTAGCGCTTTTCAGCATGGCTTCCAAGGCTTTTTCGGCATCAAATCCGCGTAGGCCTTTTTGGTAAGCGTCTGCGATAACCGGAATAGCGTGGTTGCCAATCATACACTCGGTTTCGTTGCCTGCCAGTTCCCACACTGGCAATAAGCCACCTTGCTCGTATTGACGCAAAAAAGTTTGGACAAAATCATTGACCCGCGCTGGTTCCAACAAAGTGTACAGCGGGTTGCAGGCGCGGTAAGTATCCCACAAGGAAAAAACGGTATATTGTGTATGTCCACTGCCTGCATGCACCTCCATATCTCGTCCGCGGTATTGGCCGGTCACATCACTCCAGGTATTGGGCGTAAGCATGGTATGGTACAGGGCCGTATAAAATGCTGTTTTTTGGGCGTTTGTGCCGCCTTCTACTGTTATTTTAGCCAGTTGTTTTTGCCAATGGGCCTGTGTTTCGCGTTTTACCTGATCAAAATCGAAGTGGGCGCATTCCGTTTCCAGGTTTTTACGCGCGGCTTCGATGCTGGTTCCGGAGATGCCGACCGTTATGACAAGCGGTGTACCATTGTTGTAAAAATCGAGCAAGCCAACGATGGCCGTACTGTGGGCTTGTTGATCAGAAACCCGGGGTGTTTGGGTCATATCGAGCACCCGGGTGTTGAAAAAGGGTTGGGAAAAGCGGGCGACAAAATACAGATGTTGGGTACGTGCCCAGGCGCTTGATACCCGATGTCCGGCAATTTCCTGGTTATTAATTATTTTCAGGGAAGCATCCAGTACTTCGTCGCGGTGCCGCAAATCGATTAGGACATGGGCTTGTTGCTGGTTGGCAGGAAACGTGTACCGATGTACGCCTACCCGGGTGGTTGCGGTTAGTTCGGCCTGAATACCGTCATTTTTTAATAAAACGGAATAATACCCGGCTTCGGCTTTTTCCTGATCCTTTCGGAAAGGGGCCGCATTGTCGCGACTATCCAAATAAGGTTTGCCCACAAAGGGTAAAAACAGCAGATCGCAATAATCGGGTACGCCGGTTCCATTGAGGTGGGTATGGCTGAACCCATATAATAAGGTGTCGGAATAATGGTAGCCGGAGCATGCATCCCAATCCAGCATGGATGGGCGGGTATCTGGACTGAGTTGTACCATCCCAAACGGGGCACTTGCGCCCGGGTAGGTGTGTCCATGTGCAGCGGTTCCGATAAAAGGATCAACGTACTGCAAAAGCGGGTTGGTCGCGGGGCTTTGTGCTGTGAGCGCGGTGCCCAACAGGAAAAGCGAAAAATTCAGGCAAATTAAAATACGCATCATACTCCTTTTTGGGCCAAAGATAAGTTTGCCTGGACCAATAAAAAAGCCGCAAGAACAACCCTGTACGGCTGTTCTTGCGGCTTAAATTAGGCACTTTACGCAAATACTGGTCTATCTTGCAAAGTCAAGCAGTCCGCTGCGGTTGTAAAGCATCAGCATCAAGGCTGTCATTAAAAACAAAAACATGACCAAGTAAAGTATGCAGTATCCTTTTCCGCGAGTGTTTTGGATGTTGTCCATCTTCTTCCGAATTGTTATAGTTCTGTAAAAGTGACGCAAAAGTAAAAAGCAGTAAGGAGAATCCAGCACAATTCCTGTTTAAAAAAGCCTATACCTTTAATATGGACTGTATCTTTGTAGCTACAAAAGACATGTCAGACGTAATACAATTATTACCAGAGAGTGTAGCCAACCAAATTGCGGCCGGAGAAGTGGTTCAAAGACCCGCTTCGGTGGTAAAGGAGTTGTTGGAAAATGCCATTGATGCGGGTGCTACCCGGATCCAATTGATATTGCGTGAAGCGGGGAAAACCCTCATTCAGGTGATTGATAATGGATGTGGCATGTCGGAAACCGATGCGCGCATGAGTTTTGAGCGCCACGCAACTTCCAAAATTCGGGAATCCAAAGATTTATTCTCTATTTTAACCATGGGCTTCCGCGGGGAGGCCCTGGCTTCGATTGCGGCTGTAGCCCAGGTAGAAATGCGCACCCGGCGTGCGATTGACGAATTGGGAACCCGGATTGTGGTAGAAGATTCGATGGTGAAAATCCAGGAACCTTGTCAATGTCCGCAGGGAACCAGCATTTCAGTCAAAAATTTGTTTTATAATGTGCCTGCCCGCCGCAATTTTCTAAAAGGGGATCCGGTTGAGATGCGGCATGCCTTGGATGAATTTCAGCGGGTAGCCATGGCCCAGCCCGAATTGTACTTTACGTTGCACCACAACGACCAGGAAATTTTTCATTTACCCAACGGCAATTTGCGGCAAAGGGTGGTAAAATTATTTGGAGATGCGGTCAATAAAAAACTGGTGCCCGTAGAAGAACAAACCGAAATACTTTCCATCACTGGTTTTGTTGGCAAACCCGATCATTTTAAAAAAAGCCGCGGAGAGCAGTACTTTTTTGTAAACAAGCGGTTTATCAAAAGCAATTACTTGCACCATGCGGTTATAAGTGCTTATGAAGATCTGTTGCCCGCCGAAACCAATCCGCTGTATGTGTTGTTTTTAGAAATTGATCCCAAACACGTGGATATCAATGTGCATCCGACGAAGCAGGAGATCAAATTTGACGATGAGAAACTGGTGTACCACTACTTAAAGGTGACCATACGCCATGCCTTGGGCAGCAACAACATTACGCCTACCCTCGATTTTGAAACAGAACCCGCGTTTCAGCCTGCCTTGATCCGGCAAAAACAGTTGCGCAATGAACAAAAAGAGGGCAAGGAAGCGGTGGATAATTTTCAGCGCAAATACGGCCCCAGTGACCCGGAAACCGCACAACGCAACGCCAATAACCTGCAAAACTGGCAACGCATGTACGAAAACATGCGCATGATGGATGGCGGAACCCCCGAACCAATGATGCCTGAAAATAAGGAAGAAACCAGCGCCACGCGTCCAGGATTTGAAATTCGGCAAAGTGCCCAGGACCATGAAATGGACGACGAAACCCAAAGTTTCTCGAAAGGCTTGAAGGAGCCTTATCAGATTCATGGTCAATACCTGGTTAGCCATATCAAGTCTGGTTTTATGTTAATTGATCAGCAGGCGGCGACCGAACGCATTTTATACGAACGGTATCTTGCGGCGTTGGAAAACCAGCCCATTGCCACCCAAGCGGCCTTGTTCCCCAAAAACATTGAACTGTCCGGCGCAGATGCTGCATTATTGCGCGATATTTTGCCCGAAGTGAACTGCCTGGGATTTGATATTCAAGAATTTGGCGGCAATACTTTTGTGATACACGGAACACCTGCCGATATGGCAGGCCAACGAGAGGAAGTCCTGCTGGAAAAAGTACTGAATCAATACAAAGATAATTTTGAGTTAGAATTGGGCATTCGGGATAATTTGGCCCGTTCGATGGCGAAAAGTGCGGCTTTAAAACGCGGACAATCGCTGACCGTTCGGGAAATGCAGGATTTGATTGATCAGTTGTTTGCCTGTGCACTCCCTTTCCAAAGCCCCTCGGGCCGAAATTGTTTTATTACATTTGACCTCGAAGATTTACAAAAACGATTTAACCCGTAGTTCAGCGCATGTCCTTATTTCAATTTTATCAGCCGTTTACCGGCGTGGTCCGGCATCTTGTCATCATCAATGTCTTGATGTTTGTGGGCACCTATATTTTGTTGGGCCCCGAACGCTATGACCCTTACACCGGGGAGGTGCTCAGTCTGGGACGCATGATGTTTGCGGTGTATATGCCAGGTTCTGTGCATTTTCAGCCCTTTCAGCTCGTTACTTACATGTTTATGCATGCCGACGTAATGCATATTGCTTTTAATATGTTGTCGTTATATATATTTGGCTCCATGGTAGAAATGGTTTGGGGGCCAAAACGGTTTCTGTTTTACTATTTAGTTTGTGGCTTGGGCGCTTTGGCACTACACATGGCCGTGCAATGGTGGGAGTTATCGGCACAAGGCATCGACCCGCGCAATTTTAACGGTGCCATGCTGGGTGCTTCCGGCTCCATATTTGGCATTTATGCCGCGTTTGCGTATTTGTTTCCCAACCAAATTATTAGTTTGTTGTTTCCTCCTATATCCTTGAAGGCAAAATATTTCGTACTGATCATGGGCGGCCTGGAGTTGTTTTATGGCGTGCGTGGTGCAGATTCGGGGGTAGCACATTTTGCCCACGTTGGCGGTGCTTTATTTGGGTTTATTATGATCATGATTTGGTACAAAGGGCGCATTCGCAACATGTTTTAGGGCAGGAGGCGTACTTTTATCACAATAACATTGCGAACAATTGTAACATGGCATTATTCAGGTCAATTTGGGATGATTTAAAATATTCCCTGCGTACAGGCAGCATGGTAACCAAGCTGGTAGTAGTCAATTTTGCCATTTTTGTAGCGGTCAATTTGGGATTTGTAGTACTCTGGCTCATCAAACTTTGGACACCGATCGACCTTGAATACTGGGGCGCCATCCAGTATTTGTGTATTTCGTCCGACTGGCAAAAATTACTGATGCGGCCCTGGACCATCTTTACGCACTTTTTTCTGCACGTAAATGTGTGGCATTTAGTGAATAATGTATTTGGGCTGTATTTGTTTGGTACGATCGTGGGCGACTTGGTGGGCGAGCGCCGGGTATTGCCCTTGTATCTGATGGGCGGATTGGCGGGCGCATTGGTTTTCTTTATTTCTGCCAATTTATCGGCATCTTTTGGTGATTATGCGCTGGGTGCCTCGGCCGCGGTGATGGCCATGGCAGGCGCGGCCCTTACACTCGCACCCGATTACCGCGTGGCGTTGTTGTTGGTGGGCGAGGTAAAAGTCAAATACATTGTACTGGTGTTTGTGTTGCTCGATCTGGTTGGAATTGCCGGTAGCAACATGGCAGCGGGTGGTAATATTGCGCACTTGGGCGGTCTGGCGATGGGTATTTTATTCGTTTTGCGTTTGCGAGATGGAAAAGACATGGCCGAAACCGTCAATAACCTGCTGAGCCGACTTCAAAATTTATTCAAAAGAGGGACGAATGCAGCCAAACCACAACCCAAACGCAAAGTAAAAACAGCGATTCGGGCTACCATGGGCAATACCGGCGGCAGTGCCAGTTCCGACCATAACGATATGTCACACCAGCAGCAACTGGATGCCATTTTGGAAAAAATAAAAGATTCGGGCTACGAAAATTTGACGCAGGCCGAAAAAGACTTCCTTTACGACGCCAGCAAAAAATAGTTCAGCAGCACCCTACACCTCTTGCACCAACCGCTACCTACCCGTTCATGCGCCAAATTCTGAAGCATACCATCCGTATTTTCAGTGTTGCGGTCGTGCTGCTTACCCTGCTTGCCTACCTGTGTCCATTGATAAACCCGACTACATTTCGTTGGCTCGCGTTTTTTGGCACCGCCTTCCCCTGGCTACTCTTGTTTAATGTACTATTGCTGGCAGTATGGACCTGGCGGCTCAACCGTTTTGCCTTGTATCACCTGGGCGTTATTGCCTTTGGCTGGCAGTATGTTACCGGATTCGTTGGATTTGAGGTGGGCAAAAAAGAGGTCCCCAGCACAGCATACACGGTTGCCACCCACAACTTGGGCGGACTATATCGGGGCAAACGGTTCAATACCAAAGAAAGAGAAAGTGTGGCCGATGCCTACGCCGCTTTTTTGCAAGAAAACGGGGTACCTGATATTCTGTGTACCCAGGAAACGAGTGGTAAATTTTACCGCCTCGTTGCCCAAAAACTGGGATATGAACACACCTTTAACCTCAAAAAAGGCACCGTTATTTTGAGCAAATACCCGATGGAAGCAGGGGGCGATATTCCATTTGGTAAAACCGCCAATTCATCAATTTGGGTAGATGTGCGGATTGGGAAGCACTTGCTGCGTGTGTACAACCTGCACCTGCAATCGAACAGCGTGACCCAAACCACCGAAAAAGTGATCGACGAGCACGAACTGGACGAAGGCGAAACCTGGAATACCATTGGAAAAGTACTGGGTAAAGTAGGCAACGCGACCAGTTTGCGCGCCGAACAAGCCGGTTTATTGCGCGCACACATCGAAAAATGCCCACATGCCGTGCTTATATGCGGTGATTTTAACGATACCCCCAATTCTTACGTGTACGCAACCCTTTCCAATGGAATGAAAGATACTTTTAAGGAGGCCGGACTAGGTTTAGGAACTACTTTTGGGGGTGCGCTGCCGTTGTTGCGCATCGATTATGTGCTTACCGATCCGAGTCTAGCTTGTTATTCGTGTCGAACAATCCATGATTCTGCCTTTTCTGACCATTTTCCGGTGTTTGTACAAATTGGTTTTTAGCAGGAACATCCCCTATTTGAACGCCTGCCATTACTTTTGCCTTTTATTCATCCAACTTCACTGCCCTCTATTTCATGGCTATCCTGATTTTAATTTTGCTTACCCTGCTCAACGGGTTGTTTTCGATGTCGGAAATTGCCGTCGTTTCCAGTAGAAAATTTAAATTAGAAAATGCCTTAAAGCGCGGGAAATCGGGCGCACGCATTGCCCTCGATTTGGCAGAATCGCCCACCCGTTTTTTATCTACGGTTCAAATTGGCATTACGCTCATTAGTATCATTGTGGGTTTGTACAGCGGCGAGGCCTTGGCAGATCCGCTACAAAAAACGATAGAAAGCGCCGTTCCTGCGCTGGCACCATATGCCAAAAACCTTTCAATGGCCTTGGTGGTCATTTTTACCACGTATTTATCGATTGTATTGGGCGAATTATTTCCAAAACGCATTGGAATGAGTTACCCGGAAACCGTTGCCATGTTGGTAGCGGCCCCGATGCGGTTGCTTTCGCGCATTGCCGCCCCCTTTGTTTGGTTGCTCACCAGCAGCAATGATGTACTATTGCGCTTGTTGGGCATCAATGCCAGTACTGATGCGATTGTGACAGAGGAAGAAATTAAAAGCATGATTTCGGAAAGTACCGAAAGCGGCGAAATACGGGAAATTGAGCAGGATATTGTAGAACGGGTTTTTGCGTTGGGCGACCGCAAAGTGAGCGCCTTGATGACCCACCGCAGCGATATCCTCTGGCTGGACGTGAAAGACAGTGCCGATCAAATTCGCGCTAAAATTGGTGCGGAAATCCACGGGGTTTATCCAGTCGCCGATGATGATTTGGATAATATTTTGGGGGTGGTGACGGTAAAGGATTTGTTTTTAAAAATGCACGATCCTAATTTCAGTTTGCTAAATTGTATGCAGACGCCGGTTTACACCCCCGACTCCTCTTCCGCGTATAAATTATTGGACGATTTTAGGAAACACCGTTTTCACTATGGGGTGGTGGTCGACGAATTCGGTACCATTCAAGGCATTATTACCATGGATGACATCCTCGATGCGCTGGTAGGCGACGTAAGCACGCGAAACCAGGATGAATATACGATTGTAGAACAGGCAGACCACAGCTGGATTGCCGATGGCCAATACCCGTTTTTTGAATTATTGCGCTATTTTGAAATCGAAGACAATGCCTTTTCGGACGCCGATTTCAATACAGTTGCGGGCTTTATGATTACCAAACTGGATGCAATGCCCAACATTGGCGATCAGTTCGAATGGCAGCATTACCATTTTGAAGTGATCGCCATGGATGGGCGTCGCCTGGAAAGTATCCGCATCAAACGGGTTTAAACCAACGCTTTAGTAAGCCCGTACATCCAGATTTTCCACAAAATTCATAAACGCACGGTTGGCAACCCGATTGCCGCCCGGTGTCGGGTATTTGCCTGAGAAATACCAGTCGCCCGAGGTAAGCGGACAAGCAGTATGGAGGCCTTCGATGGTTTGGAAGATCAATTGCAAATCCGGTATAATATGGGCTGGACGCACAATTTCAGCAATTTTTTCCGATACTTCTTCGTAATCGAACAGGTCGTACAGTTCAATCACTTCATTGCGCACCATTTCTACGGGGTGGTGTTCCGAATTTTTACACCGATCGTAGGCCGCATCGAGCAAGTGTTCCTGTTCGCTGTCCTCCAACAAACTGACCAGCGCCTGGAACGCGACAAAATCTTTCATTTTGCTCATGTCGATGCCGTAGCAGTCGGGGAAACGGATTTGCGGTGCACTCGACAAAATAATGATCTTTTTTGGTTTCAAGCGTGCCGTGATGCTCACGATGCTGTCGCGCAGGGTCGTACCACGCACAATGGAGTCGTCGAGCAAAACCAGGGTTTCCACGCCATCCTGCACCAATCCGTAAGTCACATCATACACATAACTCACCATGCTGTTGCGCGATTTTTTATCGGCAATGAAGGTGCGTTGTTTTTCATCCTTGTGCACCAGTTTTTCAAAACGGGGGCGCACGTTCATGATTTCCTCCAGTTTTTCCGGGGTAAGGTTATCGCCCAGTTCCAGAATTTGCGCCTGTTTGCGTTTGTTGAGGGCCGCATCCACGCCTTCCATGAGGCCATAAAAAGCGGCTTCTGCGGTATTGGGGATATAAGAAAAAACGGTATTTTTTAAATCAAAATCGACGGCTTCCAGCACTTTTTCTGCCAATTGTGCCCCTAAGGCCTTGCGTTCCTGATAAATTTCGCGGTCATTGCCCCGGCTGAAATAAATGCGTTCAAACGAACAAGCTTTCTTTTCGCGCGGCTCCACAAATGGCAATTCTTCTACTTTGCCATTGTATTTGATGATGAGTGCGTGCCCGGGTTGCAATTCGTGCACATTGGCATAGCGCACGTTGAACACCGATTGAATGGCGGGCCGCTCCGAAGCGCCAACCACAATTTCATCGTCCTGATACCAGTATGCCGGGCGAATACCATTGGGATCGCGCATTAAAAAAGCATCGCCATGGCCAATCATGCCGCCTAAAACATAGCCGCCATCAAATTTTTTGGTCGCACGGCGCAACAGGCGCTGAATGTCCAGGTTTTCAAAAATACGCTGGTTGATGTCTTTATTGTTGATACCATCGGCTTTAAACCAGGTAAAAAGGCGTTGCACTTCATCGTCGAGAAAATGCCCCAACTTTTCGAGCACCGTCACGGTATCACTTTTCTCCTTTGGATATTGGCCCAGGTCTACCAGTTCCTGAAACAGTTCATCCACATTGGTCATGTTAAAATTACCGGCCAGCAGGAGATTTCGGCTTACCCAGTTGTTTTGGCGGTGAAACGGATGCACAAATTCGATGCTGTTGTCGCCGTGTGTACCGTAGCGCAAGTGGCCCATCAGAACCTCCCCCATGTAAGGCATATTTTCGCGCAACCAGGCCGGGTCCTGGCGCTGGGCTTCGGTCGTTGCATTGAGGCGCGCCCATACCATATCAAATAAATCAGAGAGGTAATTGGGTGCATTGCTGCGTTTTCGGCTGATGTAGCGCTTGCCAGGCATGGCATCCAACTTAATGGTAGCAATACCAGCACCGTCCTGGCCACGATTGCGCATTTTTTGCATCAGCAACTGGAGTTTTTGAACTCCATAAAAGGCGGTACCGTATTTTTTATGGTAAAATTCAAGCGGTTTCAGCAAACGCACTACTGCGATGCCGCACTCATGATGGATTGAATCACTCATATAAATTGGTCAGGAAAAAATGCTTAGAATGAAGCCGCAAAGGTACGGACTTCTTCTATAACAGCGTGGGCGCGGTTAAGTTAATGTAAACTAAACGTATTTAAGAAGACATGTAAATGCATAATAGCACAAAATTTAGCGCTAATCATTTGGCCGAAAGTTTACATTTGCCACAAATCATTTTTTATGCAGGCAACTTTGCGCTTTTTCTTATTGATTGGAGGATTGCTCCTGAGCACTTTTTCTCAAAGTCAAACTACTTTTCCGGTCCCCGCACCTTCCGATCCGCGCGAAGGATTGTACGCATTTACCAATGCCACCCTGTTTGTTGATTACAAAACGAAGATCGAAAACGCCACTTTGCTGATCCGAAAAGGCAAGGTAGTGGCAAGCGGCGTGCAAGTAACGGTACCAAAAGATGCCGTTGTGGTAGATTGTAGTGGAAAGTATATTTATCCGGCTTTTATTGATTTGTATGCGCCGGGCTTTGGCCTTGTGACGCAAAATCCACTGCCCGGTCAAAGTAGTCCAAGCGCAAAAAAAGGTGCCTATGCCTGGAACGATGCCCTGCGTCCAGAGTACCAGGCCGCCCATGAATTCAGTTCGGATGGCAAAATGAATGCAGAATGGCGCAGAATGGGCTTTGGCGCCTTGCTTACTTTTAAGGCCGAAGGCATTGCGCGTGGCACGGGTGCCTTGGTCGCGTTGAACGACGCAAAGGAACAAGAGAGCATTTTGCAGGGCAAAGCCGCCCATTTTATGTCTTTTAGAAAAGGGCCAAGCAGCCAGGAATACCCTTCCTCTTTGATGGGTTGTATTGCCTTGTTGCGCCAAACCTACCTCGATGGACAATGGTACAAAGCGGAAGGATATAAAACCGAATATAACCTGGGCTTGGAAGCCTGGAACGCGGCGCAGCCCTTGCCACAAATATTTGAAGCGAGCGACCGGCTGGATGTGTTGCGCATTGCCCGTATTGGACAAGAGTTTGGGGTTACGTTTATCGTGAAATCGGCAGGCGATGATTATCAGCGCCTTGCAGAAATCAAAGCCAGCGGTCAGTCCTTGATATTGCCCCTCAATTTTCCAGAAGGATTTGAGGTGAAAGACCCTTTTGATGCCGAATTGGTGTCGCTCAGAGAACTTAAACACTGGGAAATGGCGCCTTCTAATCCGGCACAAGTAGCAGCAGCAGGCATTCCGTTTGTGCTTACCACCGCCGATTTGAAGGACAAATCAAAGTTTTGGGAAAATCTGCGCAAAGCCATTGAATATGGTTTGACCGAGGAGGCTGCTTTGAAAGCCCTGAGTTGGCAGCCCGCGCAATGGTTGCATGCCGACGACCGGCTTGGTAGCCTGGAGCAAGGAAAATTGGCGAACTTCCTGATTACCAATGGCAATATTTTCAAATCTGAAACAAAAATCCTGCAAAACTGGACCAAAGGCAACGCTTTTATCTTGAAAGACCCTGCCGACCAACTGCCTGCGGGAATTTTGGGCGAATATCAAATGCAACTGCAGGAAACAACAGCGATCCCTTTGGTAATTAAAGGCAGCCTCGATGCACCCGAGGCTTACCTGCTGATGGGAACGGATACGACCAAACGCACCAAAGTGAATTTTTCCTTCGATAATGGCCTGTATTTCCTCTCGTTTGCAGCCGATTCTACCGAAAAAAGCCTCATCCGCTTGTCCGGTGTACTGGATGGAACCCAATTCAGCGGCCGCGGCCAAAACGGCGACGGACAATGGATCAACTGGCGGGCCAATCGGACAAAAGCAGGGACCGAAAGTGCTTCTAATACCAAACCCGGTACGCCCAAAACACCGCCCCAAATGGGTGCCATCATGTATCCTTTTATCGCTTTTGGTCGACCAACCCTGCCCGTACAAAGCAACTTCTTGGTGCGCAATGCAACGGTTTGGACCAATGAGCAAGCGGGCATTTTAGAAAAAACCGATGTGTTGGTGCAAAATGGCAAAATCAAAAAGATCGGAACCGGCTTACCGGCCATGGCGGGCGTCACCGAAGTAGATGGCAAAGGCAAATACCTCACCGCGGGCATTATTGACGAACATTCGCATATTGCCGTGGCACGTTCAGTGAATGAAGGCGGACAAGAATCGAGCGCGGAAGTACGCATCAGTGATGTGTTGGACTCAGAAGACATTGATATTTATCGGCAATTGGCAGGCGGCGTTACGACAAGTCATATTTTGCATGGCTCGGCGAATCCGATTGGCGGTCAAACCCAGTTGATCAAATTGCGCTGGGGTTACGCACCAGAAGCACTCAAATTTCAGAATTGGCCCGGGTACATCAAATTTGCCCTCGGCGAAAATGTAAAACAATCGAATTACGGCGACGGTCGGCGTTACCCGCGTACGCGCATGGGCGTGGAACAAACCTTCGTAGATTATTTCACGCGGGCAAAAGAATATGGTCGGGTTAAAAAATCGGGCAATCCGTACCGCAAAGACCTCGAAATGGAGGCCTTGCTGGAAATTATTGAAAAACAACGCTTTATCACCTGCCACTCTTATGTACAATCCGAAATTACAATGATGATGCGGGTGGCCGAGCGGTTTGGATTTAAGGTACAAACCTTTACCCATATCCTCGAAGGGTATAAAGTGGCCGATAAAATGGCGACTCACGGGGTAGGCGGAAGTACGTTCAGCGATTGGTGGTCTTATAAATACGAGGTAATTGATGCGATTCCACAAAATGCCAAATTGATGGCCGATCGTGGTGTTGTGGTGGCCATCAATTCGGATGATGCCGAAATGGCACGCCGCCTGAATCAGGAAGCGGCAAAATCGGTGCAATATGGCGGCATGAAAGAAGCAGACGCCTGGAAGATGGTCACGCTCAATCCAGCCAAACTGCTCAAAATAGACGATCGGGTAGGGAGTATTAAGGAAGGCAAAGACGCCGATTTGGTGCTTTGGAACGGCAATCCGCTTTCGGTGTATGCGCGGGCCGAAAAAACCTGGGTGGATGGCACATTGTTTTTCGACCTGCAAGAAGATCAACAGTTGCAAGAAGCCCTGCGGCTGGAGCGCAACCGCCTGATACAAAAAATGCTGAGTGTCAAAAATGGCAAAGAGGGCAGTGACCGCCCGGCGCCCTCCAAAAAATATTATCACTGCGACAGCGACGACGACGAAGGTTAAACCATAACACCCTATTATGAAAGAAGCAGCATCAACTACCGAATTCAAAGCATCGCTGAGTTTATTAGATGCCACCATGATCGTTTCAGGATCCATGATTGGGTCTGGAATTTTTATAGTGAGTGCCGATATTGCCCGTAGTTTGGGCTCCTCGGGTTACTTAATGCTCACCTGGGTGCTTTCGGCCATCCTTACCACTTTAGCCGCGTTGAGTTACGGCGAACTGGCAGGTATGATGCCCCGCGCGGGCGGGCAATACGTGTACTTGCGGGAGGCGTACAATCCGCTGGTCGGTTTTTTGTTTGGCTGGACCCAATTTACCGTAATTCAAACGGGTACGATTGCTGCGGTGGCCGTGGCGTTTGCCAAATTTACGGCGGTCTTTTTTCCGTTTTTTAGCCCCGAAAACATCTTGTTAGACCTCGGTTTGGTGAAAATTTCGGCAGCGCAGAGTTTGGCCATTGCCAGTTTGATCCTCCTTACCCTTTGGCATACCCGTGGTATTCAGGGCGGAAAAACCTTGCAAACCATTTTCACAGCGGCCAAACTGATTGCACTATTGGGCCTGATCCTGTTGGGTGTTTTCATCGGCTTTAACAGCGAAATATGGGCACAAAACTGGCAAAACCCATGGAATGCGGGCACTTTGGCTGCCGATGGGCAATTTACGCCGTTGTATGGGGTGGCCATTGCCACGGCTTTGGGGGCCGCCATGGTGGGCTCGCTTTTTTCGAGTGATGCCTGGAATAATGTGACGTTTATTGCCGGGGAGATCAAAAATCCAAAACAAAACATCCCTTTGAGTTTGTTTTTTGGCACCCTGGTGGTGGGTTTGCTGTATATCCTCACCAATATTGTATTTTTAGGCTTGTTGCCTTTGCAAGACATTGCCTATGCGGCCAATGATCGGGTAGGAACCGCTGCAGCGGGCGCAATTTTTGGCAACAGCGCGGTGTTTATCATGGCCGGACTGATTATGGTTTCAACCTTTGGCTGCAACAATGGCCTCACCTTGTCGGGCGCGCGTTTGTGTTATGCGATGGCAAAAGACAAGTTGTTTTTGGCAAAAGCGGGCACCCTGAATCAAAATGGCGTACCGGCCTGGGCATTGTACGTTCAATTGATTTGGTCGAGTGTGTTGTGTTTGTCGGGCACCTATGGCGCTTTGCTTGATTATACGATTTTTGCCGCCTTGTTGTTTTATGTGCTCACCGTGGCGGGCATCTATCGCCTGCGCAAGTCGCAACCCGATGCCGAACGTCCGTACAAGGCTTTTGGCTACCCGATTTTGCCCGCGATTTATATGATCTGTGCGTCGGCCATTGCACTTGTATTGCTGATTTACAAATCTGAAAATACGTTACCGGGCTTACTTGTCGTGCTCTTGGGTATTCCGGTGTATTATTTCACACAAAAAAGCGCTAAAAAATGACAGCAGTGCAGGTTGATTTTTTCTAATAAAATAATAGGGGTACTTTCACCAACCAATTAAAGGATCAATCTCAACACTTATGTACAAACATCACCTGTTTTTTGCCATGCTTGCGCTGCCTTTATGGTTGGCAGCCCAGCCTAAAATTCAACTCAACGAATTTGCCAGCGGTTTTACCAAGCCGGTCGATATAACCCATTGTGGCGATAGCCGACTTTTTGTAGTAGAGCAAAACGGCTATATCTGGATTTTAGACAGTTTGGGAAATAAATCGGCGCAGCCTTTTTTAGATATCGATGCGCGGGTGCAATCATCGGGCAATGAACAAGGACTGCTTGGGCTTGCTTTTCATCCCAACTATGCGCAAAATGGCTATTTTTATGTGTATTACACTAAAAATAACGGTGGAGATACCCGGGTAGCGCGTTTTTCCCGCGATTCGGTAAATATCAACAAAGCGGATCCGAACAGCGAACAAGTTATCCTGGAAGAGGACCAGCCCTTTGCCAACCACAATGGCGGCAGTTTGAAATTTAGTCCCAAGGATGGCTATTTGTACATCGGACTGGGCGACGGCGGCTCGGCAGGCGACCCGAACAATACGGGCCAGAAGAAATCAACCTTTTTAGGCAAAATTTTGCGTATTGACGTAACACCTGGCGCGACGCCCTACACGGTTCCTGCCAACAACCCGTTTGTGGGCAATACAGAGTTTAAACCCGAAATCTGGTCCTGGGGATGGCGCAATCCATGGCGGTTTTCGTTCGATCTTGTCACCGGCGATTTTTGGATCGGCGATGTGGGCCAAAATGTACGCGAAGAAATTGATTTTGAACCTGCCGGTGTAGGTGGCCGCAATTACGGCTGGCGTTGTTACGAAGGCAATGCAGCCTATAATACGGCTGGCTGTCAAGGGCAAAACAACTACACCGCGCCTATTTTCGATTATACCCACACCAATGCCAATGGCTGTTCGGTGACTGGCGGCTTTATTTACCGTGGCGCAAAGTACCCGGATTTGTATGGCTGCTATTTGTTTGCTGACTATTGCAGCGGGCGCTGGTGGTACACCCGTTTGAATGCCGACGGGATTACCGGCACAACCAACGTGCTGGCCAACCTAACCCCTTACGAATACAGCGGTTTTGGGGAAGATTTGAAAGGCGAACTCTACGTTGCAGCACTTTCATCGGGTAAAATTTTTAAAATTACCGAACGCTGCTCCGAATTTACACTCAATGGCACGGTCAGTGGCCCTGTTTGTGAAGGTACCCAGGCTGGTTTCATCAACCTGAGTTACAGCGGCGCAACGGGCACGGTGAATTTTACCTGGTCGAACAATGCCAACACCCAAAATATAACAGGCCTAAATCCTGGAAACTATACGGTTGCTGCGGTAAACAGCATCGGCTGCACCCGCCGCGACACATTTACCGTAGAAAGTGCCAGTCCTACGGCTCCTGCGGTCAATGTTATTGGAGGCGGAACTGTATTTTGCCTGGGCGATACTGTTTTGTTGGAGGCAGGCAATGCTCCGGCAGGTTACGGTTATCAATGGTATTTCAACGGAAATTTGCTGGATAGCGCCACCACCCAACAGTATACCACCACGGTGGCGGGCAATTATACTGCAGCCTACACTGCATTGGGGTGTAATTCGGAGGAATCCGGTATCACGGCGGTCAATTTCAGCAGTTTGCCCGTGGTTCAGGTAACCGGCGATTCGGTGCTTTGTTCCGCTGCTTCTAATATTTTGGAGGCCTCAAATGTGCCACAAGACTATGCAATTCAATGGTTTACCGTGTCTGGTGGTGCAATTTTGAATGCAACTGACCATAAATTGACTGTAACCGAGGGCGGTTTTTATTATTTTGAAGCGACAGGCATATGCGGTACGGCAGCAGCAGATTTGTTGCAGGTGAAGGAGGAGGTGATCAATTTACCTTTTGTATTTCAACTCAATGATACCCTTTTGGCGCAAGCAGGCTATGTGTCTTACCAATGGCTGTTGAACGGTATCCCGATCCAGGGTGCCACTACAGCGCAGTATGTACCTGAAGTTTCCGGTTTTTACCAATGCGCCGTAAACACGACCACCGGCTGTAATTACACAGATGGTTTGCAGGTAGATGTGGTTGCTGTGAAACTCCCGGCTTCTGTGGAGCATTTTGTGCTAGCCCCGAATCCCAGCAGCGGCCTGGTAAACCTGAAACTGGATTTGAAAAAATCGGAGCACATCCAGTTTTGGCTAACCGATTCCAACAACCGCCAGATTTTTATGCAAACCATGCAGGGGCAAAATTTCAGTAAAATGCTGGAGTTAAATGCCTTGCCAGCGGGGAACTATTTCCTCCATATCCAATTGGAGCAGGGCCTTATTTTGAGAAAAATTGTAAAAAACTAGGGGTTTAGCGCCAACGCTGAGTGGTTATGAAAACGGCTGGATTCTAATCGATTAAAATCAATTTTATCCATCCATCCTTCAAATCCATTTAAATCGTAGTTTAGAATAGGCGCAGTTGCGGGGACTTATGCTGTTCGTGCAAATCGAAATTAATTTTAGGCAGGCTGCGGTCTTTAAAAAACCGCAGCCTGGCTAATTTAAATTGATCGCGTATGATTTCGGCAATTTTCCCTTCGCCCCGCATGCGTACACCCGGGCGCGAATCCGATAGTTGTCCACCGTGGGTTTCCCGAATTTTATTCAGCACCTTTTCCGCCCGGTCGGGCATGTTTTTCCGGATCCAGTCTTCAAAAATAAGCGCTACATCGCCATTTAGTCGTACCATGGTGTACCCGATGCCAGAGGCGCCTTTCTCGGCTACAGCTTCGGCCAGGGCGAAAATTTCGTGTTCATTCAAGCCTGGAATAATGGGTGCCATCATGACAAACACCGGAATACCGTTATTACTCAAGGTTTCAATGGTGTTGAGGCGCTGTTTAACCGTGGCGGTGCGCGGTTCTAAAAACTGGCGGAGTGTTTCATCCAGCGTGGTTACGCTGATGGCCACTTGCAACAGATTTTCGCTGGCCAATTGCTTTAACAAATCCAAATCCCGCAAAATCAGGCTATTTTTCGTGATCAGCCCTACCGGATGTCGGTATTTCCAGCATACTTCCAGGCAGGCGCGGGTGATGCCAAATTTGCGTTCGGCAGGTTGATACACATCGGTATTGCCGGCCATCATGATGGTGGCAGCCTTCCAACTCTTTTTTTTCAGGGTTTCCTCCAAAAGAGCCGCTGCATTGCGCTTGATGAGTATTTTTTGCTCAAAATCTACCCCGGCGCTGTATCCCCAATAAGGATGCGTGTTGCGGGCATAACAATATACGCAGCCATGTTCGCAACCCTGGTACGGATTCAGGCTCCATTCCATCGGCAAATCCGGGCTTTCTACCTTGTTTAGGATCGTTTTGGGATGCGTTTCGAGGTAAACGGTCTTTAAATCGGCATTTTCCCATTCATCCAGCGCCAGCGACCAATCCATTGGAGCCTGGTCCCGAATTATTTTTTCGTAGGGCGAATTGGGATTAATTTGCGCCCCGCGGCCGTGTAAGTAAGGATCATTTTTATTTTCCATGTAGCCGCTAGGCATGATTTAACCACAAATGATATACCGTTTGCCCGGCAAGGTTCGAATAATGCCTTTAAACTCCAGGTTTAAGATGGCATTTGCCACTACGCCGGATGGCAGGTCGGCAGTCCGCACCAGTGCATCAATGGCAATTTCAGGTTGCGTTTGCACGATACCTAAAACGAGCTGTTCTTCGGGTGGCAAATCCAGCAACAACGCGGTCTGTACACCCCGTGCCACCGTATGGGCATCATCCCAGCGCATGGAGAGGGCAATTTCTTCGGCCGATTCCACCAGGCGTGCAACATCATTTTTGATCAAATAATTACAGCCCGCACTTTTAGCATCGCGTACCCTGCCTGGGATGGCAAAAATATCGCGGGCATATTGCCGAGCCAAATCAGCCGTAATCATGGAGCCGCCCGAGGCAGCCGTTTCTACGACCAACAACGCATCCACCATGCCTGCAATGATGCGGTTGCGCATGGGAAAATGTTCCCGATCGGGCTTCACCTCCGAAATATACTCACTCAACAAACCGCCCTGCTCCAGCATTTTTGCCGCTACTTGCCGGTGTTCGGAAGGGTAAATACTGCCCAATCCATGGCCCAGTACCCCAATATTGGGCACACCCAGGGTACTCGCCTTTCGATGCGCCGTTACATCCACACCATAAGCCAGGCCACTTACCACCACAACTTTATACGCCATTAACTCTTCTACAAATTCCTCGCACAAGGCCTTGCCCAATTCAGTCGGTTGTCGCGTGCCTACAATGCCCACCATGCGATCAGCATTGAGCAAATCGAGGGTTGTTCCTTTAAAAAAAAGAATGGCGGGGCAATCATAGCATTGTTTTAAACGAAAAGGATAGGCAGGATCGGTAAAAAACACGGCTTTTACCCCATTGGCTTCTAAAAAGGTGATCTCTCGTTCGGCACGTCGCAGGGGCAGTTCATTTTTAATTTGATCGGCCACCACGGCACCAATGCCCGGAATCTTTAACAAAGCGGAGCGACTGGATTGAAATACCGCCTCGGCACTGCCACAATATTGCACCAGGGTTTTGGCGGTAACGGCCCCCACTTGTGGAACCAGACTCAAGGCGATCTGATGGAGTAGATTATCGGCCATTTGTTGCGATTATCGTTGAATGCGGGTATGCGTACCTACTTTGTATTTCAATTGGTACGAAGACCAGGTTTTAATGATCGAATTCTATTAATTTTGCTTCGAAACTTAAGCACAAATGAAAATACCAAAAATTGAATCCTTGATGGTGCTGGCTTTTTTTGGCGTCGTTGCTGTTTGGGCTATTTCCAAATGCAGTGCCCAAAAAACGAATATTGAACGGCGCAGTCGCTTTGCCGACGACGACCAGGAAGAACGCCCAAGCAAAAAGGACACCATAAAAGTAGCCCCGATTAGCAGCCCCACACAAACAGCGCCCAGCCCAAGTGCTGCCACAAAATCGGCCACCCTGCCACCACCGCCGCCGCCCTCTGGTGCGGTAGGTGCTGCCCCAAAATCGCCCGGCGATATGCCTAGTTTGGCCACAAAAATACCCCAGCCAAGCGCAACAGCCCCACAAAGCACAAGTTCCAATTACACAACGCTATATGTGTCCATTGATGGACTAAAAATGCGCAAAACACCCGGACTAAAAGGCGAATTGGTCACCAAACTCGCCTTGTATGAGCCTGTTTCCTTCCTGAATAAAAAAAGTGAAAAACAGGAAGAAATCAGCCTGGGCCAGGAAAAAGTAACTGATTATTGGGTCAAAGTGCGCACCAAATCGGGCAAAGAAGGCTGGGTATTCGGTGCCGGTGTGCATTTTTTCAAAACCAAGCGCAAGGGCGTACTGGAATAACCGTTTTTACTTTTTGGGTGCCGGTGCTGCTTGCTTCGGCTTTACAAAATAATGCACCTTGGTGAGCCATTTACTGGTATCCGGCTCAGCGGCCGGATCCGTAATATATTGCTCCAAACAGGGTGTTAGCATTTCGAGGGTTTTCAATTTCATATAATCTTCCATGGCCAGGTGCGCCACACCAATACTGTCATAATGGCCATAATAATCAATCAACAACTGGTTGCCGGCTTGAAGGGTAAATACCGTGAACGTGTCAATTTTTTGTGCCTTGGCAATGGGAAAAACCGCCGCAATATCAGCCGTTTTGGTGGAATCATCCCACAGGTAAGTCAGGCTGCTGGGTGCGCCGGTAAGCTGAACGCCGCTTTTTTGCACGGCATCGAGTACTTTCGGAAAAATTTCGGCATAAAAAGCCGCTACATCCTCCTGCTTGATGGTGCGTCGAACCCCCACGAAATATTGCGCATCCGCGGGTAATTCTTCAATGGCGTATCCACGGTATTTGGGATGGGCAATATCTTCACATACTTTTTTCAGGTTGTTCAAACCCCGCTCGTAATCTTTACCAACGCCCGCATTTACATCGGTAAACATCGCCATGCCATTCCACGGAAATCCAATGTAAAAATCAATGGCCCAACTTACTTTGATGTTGTTGCCCGCAGGTTCCAATTTGAAAAAACTAGGCACCGTTGTTTCCCAGGGCTCCTTAAGTTTCACTTCGATATCCACCCGATCGGCACTTACCGTTTTGATGGTTTGCTGCCCACTGCCCACATCATCATTGCCCTCCCATTTGTAAATTGCCCCAGGCTGGCCATCCGTACCTTCAAACGTTTCTTTCATATTCGGGTCCAAACTGTTCCAGGGCGACCATTTGGCAAAATTTTTAAACAACTGAACTTGTTCCATCACCACCGCATGGGGGGCATCAATTTCGATGCTGCGTTCAATATGGTAGTCATGCCTGGCAAAAAGACCAAGTACACAAACAAGCGCGGTGAGGGACAACGCGATATACAACAGGATTTTAAGCAATTTCATACAACAAAGTTGGCTTTAAAGCAAAACGGTGATTTTCTTGCGACAAAAATAAAACATTTTTTATTTTTAAAACAAAAAATGTCAAAATAATTTTAAGATCAGGACGACAAGGCTTTGAGGGCCAGTTTGATCAGTTCTTCCACTTTAGAAACATTCGGATGTTCTTGTACCAGGGCATTGAGTGCTTTTTGCACGGCAATCCGGTTGAAGCCCAAGGCCAGCAATGCCGACAAGGCTTCCTCCCGATATGCATTGGAGGCAGTAGGCAATAATACGGGGCCGTCGGGGGCATCTTTGAGCAGCTTGGATTTCAGATCCAGGATAATTTGCTTGGCTGTTTTGGCGCCAATGCCTTTCACCTGTTGCAACAAATGCACTTGCTCCCCGATGATGGCAGCGCGAATTTCGTCTACATTCATCGACGACATGATCAATTGTGCCGTGGTCGCGCCCACGCCTGTCACGCCAATGAGTTGTACGAACAAACTGCGTTCGGCTTGGGTGCCAAAGCCATACAAGGTATGCGCATCCTCCCGAATGATCAGGTGGGTATAAATCGTAGCGCGTTCCAGGTTTTGAATAGCGCTGAAGGTACTCAAAGGAATATGTACCTGATAGCCAACGCCTTGCACATCTACCACGATCAGCGCCGGGCTTTTGTACGTCAATTCACCTTTTAAGTATGCAAACATATCGGTCTTTATGGCAGGATGTATGCCGTTTTTTCCAAGACTACCCGTTCGGCAGTTTCTGGCAAATACAGAACAAGCCGGGTTGCCGTCAATTCCAAAATTTGAAGGTCTGATTTCCCAAAATAGGAAGGCCCAATGGCTGGAACAATATCCAGGCTCATACTTGCCGGTATAAAGGAATAATGATGCGCTTGCGGAAACAGCACCTGACCACTGGCAAGGTCTTTATTATAATGCGACAAGGTGCTATCCGGAAAAAACACCACAAAATAGGGTGTTTCAATCGCTTTCGTCAGGCGGAGTACTTCCAGGGTGCTATCCAGTTGCTGCCAATTTTCAAACGCACGGTTTTCCCGGCGGTTGTATGCATCATATTCGGAATAGCCATACCACTGTTGTGCCCTCTGTTGCTTGATGGCATTGTACACGGCTATGGCCTGCGGGCGTGCTGCTTGTTTTTTATCAACAGACACGCCTTTTTCAGCATAGGAAAGTACTTCCCAACGGCCCCAGAGCTGCGTTTGATTGGCATTTTGGGCAAACAGTGCGCAGTGCAGGAGCGTAAAAAAACAGACAAAAGCAATTCTCATTTTTAACCGTTTTTTTGCCGCTACTACACTTTTATAGCCGCTTTTTTTGTTTTTTTAGAAACTGTTGCACCATTCACAGCAGTTTTGGCGAAAGACATGCCGAGTGCTTGCTCCAGTACTTCCGTCATGGTATTCACATAATGAAAGGTCAGCCCTTGAATGTACTCTGGTTCTATTTCGCCCACGTGTTTTTCATTGTCTTTGCACAAAATGACCGCTTTGATGCCTGCGCGTTTTGCGGCAAGGATTTTCTCCTTAATACCACCCACGGGCAACACTTTGCCGCGCAGGGTAATTTCGCCCGTCATGGCCAAAAAAGGTTTCAAAGGCAATTTGGTGATGGCCGAGCTCATTGCAGTCAGCATCGTAATACCGGCCGAGGGGCCATCTTTGGGGATAGCGCCTTCGGGAATGTGCACGTGAATGTCGGTTTTATCAAAAATTTCCGGGTCAATACCCAATTGGTCGGCGTGGGCTTTGATGTAACTCAACGCGGTGCTGGCGCTTTCTTTCATCACATCACCCAGGTTGCCGGTCAGTTGCAGGCGTCCACTGCCTTTGTTTAGACTTACTTCGATAAACAAAATTTCGCCGCCAACAGCCGTCCAGGCAAGGCCAATCGCCACCCCGGGTGCTTGTTGTTCCTGATACACTTCGGCGTCATATTTGGTTGGACCCAATATTTTTGCCAGCTGTTCGGGTTTTACGGTTACTTCATACACAGCTTCCATGGCTACATTTTTGGCAGCATGGCGCATGACAGATCCCACTTCGCGGTTCAGGCTGCGCACGCCACTTTCGGCGGTATAGCTTTGCACCATGCGCAGCAGGGCCTTGTCTGTTATTTTAACCTGGTTTGGCTTCAGTCCGTGTTCTTTGCGTTGGTTTGGAATGAGGTGCCTTTTGGCAATTTCCACCTTTTCTTCCAGCGAATACCCCGATATTTCAATAATTTCCATCCGGTCGAGCAGGGCGGGTTGAATGGTGCTCAAGGAATTGGCCGTTGCGATGAACAGCACTTTCGACAAATCGACCTCTAATTCGAGGTAATTATCATAAAAAGTGGTGTTTTGTTCGGGGTCTAGCACCTCCAGCAAAGCCGACGACGGATCGCCGCGGAAGTCTTTACCCACCTTATCAATTTCATCCAGGATAAAAACCGGATTTCCTGATTTGGTCTTTTTGAGCGATTGCACAATACGGCCTGGCATGGCACCGATGTAGGTTTTGCGGTGGCCGCGAATTTCGGCTTCATCGTGCAAGCCCCCCAGGCTGATGCGGATGTATTTGCGCTTAAGGGCTTTCGCAATGCTGTTGCCCAAGGAGGTTTTGCCGACCCCTGGAGGCCCTACGAGGCAAAGGATAGGCGCTTTCATGTCGCCTTTTAACTTAAGTACAGCGAGGTGCTCCAGGATGCGTTCTTTTACCTTACCGAGGCCGTAATGGTCTTTATCCAACACATCTTTCACCTTTTTGAGGTCAAAATTGTCTTTGGTAAACTCCATCCAGGGCAGGTCCAGCAGCGTTTCCAGGTAATTGAGGCCAATGGCGTATTCGGCTACCTGTGGGTTAACGCGGCGCAGTTTGTTGATTTCGCGTGCAAACACGTCCTGCACGTGCTTAGGCCATTTCTTTTTAGTTGCTTTCCGAATCAGCTCATTGATTTCTTCTTCCTGGGGGTTTTGGCCCAGTTCTTCCTGAATGGTTTTTAATTGTTGGCTCAGGAAGTAATCGCGCTGCTGTTTTTCGATATCGGTGCGTACTTTCGACTCAATTTGATCTTTCAGTTCCAGCAATTGGAGTTCGGAGTCCATGTATTGCAGGATATTGCTGGCCTTATCTCTCAGGTTGTTCAGTTCCAGCAGTCCTTGTTTTTCCTCCACTTTAATACCCAGGTTGGAGGCGATAAAGTTGAGCAGGAAATTGTCGTTGTTGATGTTTTTCAACATAACAACGGCTTCTGATGGAATTTGGGGAGAAAGTTCGATGATTTGCTTGGCGGCATCGCGCACGCTGCTGATCATGGCCCGAAACTCAAGCTTGTTTTTGGGTTGCTCATAGTCCATGGTGCTGATTTTACCCAGCATGTATGGGTCTTCCGCGAGCATTTCATCCAGGTGAAAACGCTTGCGGCCTTGCAAAATAGCCGTGGTAGAGCCATCGGGCATTTTCAATAATTTCAAAATGCGGGCAATGGTACCAACCCGAAAAAGATCGCGCGACGCGGGCGCTTCTATTTTCATGTCTTTTTGCGACAAAACGCCGATATAGCGATTGTCTTCATACGCCTTTTGAACAGCGCGAATACTCTTATCCCGTCCTACCGTAATCGGTGTTACGATACCGGGAAACAATACCGTATTTTTTAAAGGTAAAATAGGCAAGGTATCCGGAAACACCTCGTCAATTTTAGCCTCATCGTCTTCTTCCAGGGAAAAAAGCGGCACAAAATCAGGCTCTTCGTCTGATTGCTGACTCAACATCCAATTTTCAAACATACGCATACAAAAGGTTCTGTTTTACGGGATAGTGGCTTTTTCTAATTAGAAAAACAACCAAGCCCATTCAAAACGAGCATAAACTGCAAACATTCAAAATTTGCTGAAATATATGCAATTAAAAATCTAATTATGTCAATCTGACAGCAAAAACTACACTGCATTTAACAAATCCATTTAGGCAAATAACCTGCCATGCCAATAAACATTGCAATTTGACAGGTACAGTATGCCGATACCCGACAAAAAGACAGCACCAGGATAAAAATGGCCGAACGTATACCCAGATTTAAATGGATTTGAAGGATGGATGGATAAAAAAATGATTTTAAATGGATTTGAAGCCTGCAGTTTTCATAACCACTTTGCGTTGGCTATAATTGTATTAAACGAAAAACGCCGGTCTGCGTTCAGACCGGCGTTGGTTATTTCTATCCTTATGTAAAAAACTTACATAAAAAGGTGGTATTAGAACTTCGTAATCTTCAACGTGCGGGTCGTACCATCGCCGAAATTGATCCGAACCAGGTAAATTCCCTGTGCAAGGTTATTCATCGGAATTTCAAGTTGTTGAATCGCGCCTTGCGGAATGGTGCTGGTATGCACAACATCCCCTTTGGTAGAAGAAACGGTAATGGTTATATCAGCATCGTATTGAATGGCGTTGCGTACGAACAGAAGGTCGGAGGCCGGATTTGGATAAATTGCAACGGATTCAGTAGCGGAAATTTGCATGTCGATGGAACGGGTTGCTGAATAACCGCTTACACCATTAAGGCTCGAACGTTTGACGCGATAGAAATTGCGGCCATTTGTTGGAGTCTGGTCAATCGCCGAATATGTGTTTGGAGCAGCAGGATCTTGCTTACCCATCACGGTAGAAACGGTGTTCCAATCTGCTTCGTTGGTAGAGTGCTCCAGGGTGTACAGGTATTGCGTTGCTTCTGGCAGGGCCGTCCAACGTACTTCTACCTGATTGA
The DNA here is from genome assembly GCA_903905445.1 of uncultured Bacteroidota bacterium. GTDB lineage: Bacteria > Bacteroidota > Bacteroidia > Chitinophagales > Saprospiraceae > M3007. The sequence goes on along the minus strand of CAIVGO010000117.1, from coordinate 1,408 downwards.
GGCCGGTTGGAAGCACAACCATATCGGTGATAAAGGATTCACAGCCAGGCGAACCCGCTTGTTTAACCGTTATTTTTACTACATTCGATTCCAGGAATGTCAAACAACCTTCCCGACGTGCACAGCGCATGAAGTAAGCCGTTTCGAACAATGGACCTGGTTGGTAAGTAGCGCTGGTAGCACCTGGAATACCAACCCATTGTGGACCGCCAGGACCCATTTCCACCAATTGTAACCATTGGTATTGAATGGCACCGGTGCCACCTGATGGCGCTTGTACTGCATAGAAAGGCGCGGGTGTTTCGCCTTCGCAAATCACTTGATCGCAACAAACAACTCCGGCAAACATCACATTCACACAGAACTGATGAATACCTGCATCATAGCAGAAATTATCCGCCTGACCAACCAACACCGTGAATGGTTCGGTTTGTCCATTGGCTTTTACATCGCTGTCTTTACAGTCGTTGTTTACTTTGTCTTTACCCGTCCACTGGAAACCGCTTGGGATACCGGTGAAGGTAAGGATGTAGGTGCCGGGTGTTACACAATTGAAATTGTAAAAACCGCTGGCGTTGGTAGTGGTCGTAGAAACGGTTACGTCGTCGGGCGTATTAAACAATCCATCTACACCGGCTTTAATCAATTTTACCGTAATATTTGGAACACCGGATGTTTCGAGTGGGTCCTGGAAGCCATTTTGGTCGTTGTCGTACCAAACGTAATCGCCAATTTTGATACCATTGTTGGTAGAACCGATGCTCACAGTGGCAGAGGCTTTACAACCATTGGCATCAGTAACAGTAACGGTATGGGTGCCTGCGAACAGGTTTACCGCCGTTGCTGTAATTTCACCATTATCCCACAAGAACGTGTAGGTACCTGCACCGCCTGAAGCAACCGCAGTTGCGCTGCCAGGCTGGTCGCATTTTGCATTAGAAGAAGCCGTAATTACAACGGTTGGCAAAATAGCCGATGCAATACTTACGGAAGCCGTACTGGTACAACCGTTTGCGTCAGTTACCGTCACGGTGTAGGTGCCCGGCTGCAGGTTGGTTACCGTTGCCGTAGTACTCATGGAAGGATTGCTCCACTTATAGGTGTAAGGACCCGTACCACCCGATACGCCCGCTGTTGCGGAACCGCCTGTGGTACAACCTGCTGGTGCACTGCCGGATACGACTACGTTCGGGGTGCCCGTTTGCGTAATGGTCGCCGTTGCAGATGCTGCACAGCCGCCTGCATCCGTTACCGTTACGGTGTACGTACCTGCGAGCAGGCCGGTTACCGTTGCGGTTGTTGCGTTATTGGCATTGGCACTCCACAGGTAGGTATAGCTGCCTGCGCCGCCGGTAGCTACTGCTGTTGCAGTACCACCTGCCACACAAGTGGCGTTGTTTTGAATGTT